>JAUNIV010000121.1 GCA_030523385.1 Bacteroidales bacterium
TATTAAATAATACGACGCATGTACGGAAATATTTATGTCGTACATGCGTTGATTTTCCTTATTTGTCTTACTGCATTCGCTTATGTATGCGGATTATAATCCTGCCAATTCTATGACTTTATCAACAGCAGCATTCAGTCCGTCGGGATTCTTGCCGCCTGCTGTGGCAAAGTGGGGCTGACCACCTCCGCCGCCTTGAATCAGCTTGGCAGCTTCGCGTACCAACTTACCTGCATTCTGTCCGGCTTTTACCAAATCGTCGCTGATCATCACTGTAAGCATAGGCTTGTTATTATCTACACTACCGATGACAACAAACAGGTTGGCCGGAATTTCACCTTTCAGTTGGAAGGCAATGTCCTTGATAACGTCGGCCGACATAGGTATAACGGATTTTACCACCTTCACACCGTTCACGTCTTTCGCACTTTCTACCAAGCGAGCCTTTACGGCTGCTGCCTTTTCCTTCATGAACTCTTCTACCTGCTTCTTCAGTCCGGCATTTTCGTCCAGATACTTGCGGATAGCTATCTTCAAGTCGGGAGCATTGTTGAACAATGCTTTCAGGTCGTTCAGCGTGTCTTGTATGGCATCCATCATGTTTTCCACACGGGCACCGGTAATGGCTTCGATACGACGCACGCCGGCTGCTACGGAACTTTCGCTGAGGATGCGCACCATTCCAATCTTACCTGTGGCCGAAACATGCGTACCACCACAGAACTCGATGGAGCTGCCAAACTGTACCACACGGACTTCGTCGCCATACTTCTCACCGAACAGTGCGATGGCGCCCAGTTCCTTGGCTTTCTCGATAGGCAGGTTGCGGTATTCGGTCAGAGGAACATTTTCGCGTATCTTGGCATTTACCAGATGTTCCACTTCGCGCAGCTGTTCGTCGGTCACCTTCTGGAAGTGAGAAAAGTCGAAGCGCAAAGAATCCGGTGTAACCAATGAACCCTTCTGCTCAACGTGTGTGCCCAATACCTGGCGCAGGGCTTCGTCCAGCAAGTGGGTACAAGAGTGGTTGGCTGCACAGGCCGCACGCTTGTCTGTATCTACGCAAGCCATCATCGGAGCATCAATGTGCTCGGGCAATTTCTTGGCGATATGGATGGGCAGGTTGTTTTCTTTCTTGGTATCAATAATCTCGATGGTCTCGAACTCACTTACGATAACACCCGTGTCGCCCACCTGACCACCGCTCTCGGCATAGAACGGTGTGTCGCTCAGCACAATCTGATAGAGCGTCTGGTTTTTCTGCTTCACCTGGCGATAGCGCAGGATGCTGGTCTCGTATTCCGTATAGTCGTAACCCACGAAGTTGGTTTCTCCTTCCTTCACGGTAATCCAGTCGCCGGTTTCCACGGCAGCGGCATTGCGTGCACGTTCTTTCTGCTTCTGCATTTCGGCGTCAAATTCCTTCTCGTTGACGGTCATGCCGTTCTCGCGAAGAATCAGTTCGGTCAAATCTAACGGGAAGCCGAAAGTATCATATAAGGTAAAGGCATCCACACCGCTGATTTCGGTCTTTGACGCTACTTTGGCATCGGCGATGGTCTTGTCCAGCAGACGGATACCGGTCTCCAAGGTGCGGAGGAAAGATTCTTCTTCTTCCTTAATCACCTTCTCGATCAGTGCCTGCTGTGCTTTCAGTTCGGGATAAGCATCTCCCATGTTGTCGATGAGCACGGGCAACAGTTTGTACATGAATGCCTGCTTTTGGCCGAGGAACGTGTAGCCATAACGAACGGCACGGCGCAGGATGCGGCGGATGACATAACCGGCCTTGGCATTGCTCGGCAACTGTCCGTCGGTAATAGAGAAAGCGATGGTACGGATATGGTCGGCGATGACACGCATGGCTACATCGGCTTGTGCGTCTTTGCCGTAAGTGGTGCCTGCCATATCGGCAATGGCCTTGATCATAGGCTGGAACACGTCGGTGTCATAGTTGGACGTCTTGCCTTGCATGGCCATACAGAGACGTTCAAATCCCATACCGGTGTCGATTACTTTGGCAGGCAGGCCTTCCAGTGTGCCGTCAGCCTTGCGGTTGAACTGCATGAACACCAAGTTCCAGATTTCTATCACCTGCGGATGGTCGTGGTTTACCAGGTCGCGTCCGCTCACTTTGGCGCGCTCTTCTTCGGGACGCAGGTCGATGTGTATCTCGGAGCACGGACCGCACGGACCCGTATCGCCCATTTCCCAGAAGTTATCGTGCTTGTTTCCGTTGATGATGTGATCTTTCGGCAAATACTGTTCCCAATAAGAAGCAGCTTCATTGTCGCGCTCCAGCCCTTCTTCGGGACTTCCCTCGAATACGGTGGCATAAAGGTTCTCGGGGTTCAGTTTCAGCACATCTACCAAGTATTCCCATGCCCAGCCTATGGCTTCTTTCTTGAAGTAATCGCCGAAAGACCAGTTGCCCAGCATCTCGAACATGGTGTGGTGGTAGGTGTCATGTCCCACCTCTTCCAAGTCATTGTGCTTACCGCTTACGCGCAAACACTTCTGCGAGTCCGCCACTCTTTTATATTTGGCCGGGTGATTGCCCAGAATAATGTCTTTAAACTGGTTCATACCTGCATTGGTGAACATCAAGGTGGGGTCGTCTTTAATGACCATGGGAGCCGAGGGCACAATCTGATGCCCTTTCGACTCGAAAAAGCTTTTGAATGATTCTCTGATTTCTTTAGCTGTCATCATGTCGCTTATCTAAATTATATATTGTATCTCGTTAATATTCCCAAAAAGGATTTGCAAAGATAATCGGTTTTATTATTTTTGTCGATAAGAAATGTGCAAAAACTTGATGTGTTGTGCATTAAAAACTTCAAAAAGCAGGAATAAGATGCGTAAAGTTTACTATATATACAATCCCCGGACCCGCACTTACGATCGTATTTATCCCACTGTGCGGCAGCGTGCGCTGAGCATTTTGCGCCGCCTGTTTGTGGGGATGGGGCTTGGAGCAGGCAGTTTTCTCGTCCTGTTGTTCATCTTCGGTTCGCCTTCCGAAAAGGAACTCCGCATTGAGAACTCGCGCTTGCTGGCGCAATATAACGTATTGTCCCACAGACTGGACGAAGCGCTGAGCGTGATGCAGGACATACAGCAGCGCGACGACAATCTGTATCGGGTGGTGCTGCAGGCCGACCCCATATCCGATGCCATCCGTCAGGCAGGCTATGGCGGAACCAACCGCTACGAGCAGTTGCAAGACATGGCCAACTCCGAGCTGGTAATCAATACGACTTCCAAGCTGGATATGCTGGACAGACAGCTTTATATACAGTCCAAATCCTTTGACGAGGTGGTGGACTTGTGTAAGAACCACGATGAAATGCTGAATTGCATCCCTGCCATCATGCCGGTGTCCAACAAGAATCTGAAACAGACGGCTTCGGGCTACGGCACACGCATCGACCCCATATACAAGACGGTGAAGTTTCATGCCGGGATGGACTTTTCGGCCAACATCGGTACGCCGGTATATGCCACGGGAAACGGCACGATTGTCAAAGCCGGGTGGGAGAGCGGCTACGGAAACCTGATAAAAGTGGACCACGGCTTCGGCTACGTGACATGGTATGCCCACCTGAACAAGTGTAAAGTGCGCGTGGGGCAAAAGGTGCTTCGCGGAGAAGTGATAGGCGAGGTGGGCAATACGGGAAAGAGCACGGGTCCCCATCTGCACTACGAGGTGCACGTGAAAGGGAAGGTGGTGAATCCGGTGAACTATTATTTCATGGACTTGAGTGCGGAGGATTATGACAAGATGATACAGATAGCCGCCAACCACGGCAAGGTGTTCGACTAACCGCCCGATGGTTCAATTTTATTATTTTCAAAGTTTAATCAAGACAATGGCTTACAATCCGAATAAAGAACTGAAACTGTATTACTCCATCAGCGAGGTGGCCAGAATGTTTAATGTCAACGAGTCGCTGCTCCGCTATTGGGAGAAGGAGTTTCCCATCATATCGCCCAAGAAGGCGGGAGGCAACATCCGCCAGTATCGCAAGGAAGACATTGAAAATGTCCGCTTGGTGTATCACTTGGTGAAGGAGAAAGGTATGACTTTGCAGGGAGCCAAACAGAAACTGAAGATGAATAAGGAGACTACTTTGCGCACTACCGAGATTCTGGACCGGCTGAGGCTGGTGCGGGAGGAGCTGGTCAGCATGCGCAAGGAGCTGGATTACCTGACATGAGGCATGGCTTAAAAAGAACATAAGTCCAAGTGCCAAGAAACCGTGGTTTAAAGGAACTTGAACTTATGTTCGCTTCTTAGATTCTGCTATGTATCAGCTGGGCTGGTCGTCGAAATTCTCGATACGGGTCACCCGTTTCACCTCTTCAATCTTCCGCAAGTTGGTCGTGATGGTTTTCACATCGTCCACATCGTGTACGTTCAGCTGTATTCTTCCTTCAAATATGCCGTCGTTGCTTTCGATGCTCAACTTGTGAATGTTTACATTCAGTTGTTGGGAGATGACTTGCGTCACCTTGTTCAGCAGGCCGAGGCTGTCTATACCTTTAATATATATATTGACGGGGAAGTACAGTGCTTTGCCTATTTCCCACTGCACAGCCAGTAGTCGGTTGCCGTAGCCGCTCTTCAGCTTGGCAGCCAGCGGACACTGTCGTTTGTGGATAACGATGCGGTTGTTGTCATCTACGAATCCAAGCACATCGTCTCCCGGAATGGGTTTGCAGCAATCGGCTATGATGTAATTCTTTTGGATGGCATCGGGAGTCAGCTTCACTATCTTCTTGCTGTCTATCTTCGGTGCGGGTTCCTTCTCTTCGGCGGACTTTTCCTTGTTTGATTTCCCTACTCCGAATGCAAAGGATATGTATTTCTTCCAGTTGTTGGTTGCCGGCTTTTCCTTCACTTCGTTCTTGTCATCTTCGCTCAGGATGATGGTCTTCAGTCCGATAGCTGTGTATAGTTCTTCAGGGGTTTTGATATTATGCCGTTCGCATATTTTCTGAATGTTTTCGGGCGTGGCTTCCAAGCCTTGTGTCTTGAAGAAGTCGTGCAACATCTCTTCGCCGAGGTGTTGCATGCCGCGTCGTTCACGTTTCAGTATGGCAGCTATCTTGGCTTTGGCCTTGGCGGTGGTGGCAAAATTTATCCACGAGGGCTGCACGTGCTGTGATTTGGAGGTAAGGATTTCCACCTGGTCTCCGCTTTGCAGCTTGTGGCTCAGCGGCACCAGCTTGTGGTTCACCTTTGCACCGATGCAATGGCTGCCCAAGAAAGTGTGGATGGAGAAGGCAAAGTCCAGCGCCGTACAGTTTTGAGGCATGGTCTTGATTTCTCCTTTCGGTGTGAACACAAATATCTCGGACGCAAACAGGTTCAGCTTGATAGTGTCGAGGAAGTCCATGGCGTCGGGCTGCGGGTCGTCCAGAATTTCCTTGATGGTGCGTAGCCACTTTTCGAGTTCGCCTTCGTCTTCGCTGCCGCCGCCCTCTTTGTATTTCCAGTGTGCGGCAAATCCTTGTTCGGCCACGTCGTTCATGCGTTCGCTTCGTATCTGCACTTCAATCCATTGTCCGCGGTTGCTCATCAGTGTGACGTGCAGGGCTTGGTAGCCGTTGGCCTTCGGATGGCTCACCCAGTCGCGCAGGCGGTCGGGGTGTGGCTTGTAAATCTTGGATACGGATACGTATATGTTGAAGCATTCGTTCAGCTCTTCTTCTGCATTCTTGGGGGTAAAGATGATGCGGACGGCCAATATGTCATATATTTCATCGAACGTGATGTGCTTCGTCTGCATCTTGTTCCAGATGGAGTAGGGGGATTTGACGCGGGCAAGCAACTGGTATTTGATTCCCATCTTGTCCAGCTGCTGGCGTATAGGGGTCGTAAACTCGCGGAACACTTCTTCGCGTTCGGCTTGCGTTTCGGCCAGTTTGGATTGTATCTGGGCATATTCTTCGGGATGCTCGTACTTGAAGCTGAGGTCTTCGAGTTCGGTCTTGATTTTGTTCAGTCCCAAACGGTTGGCAAGCGGAGCGTATATGTAGAGGGTTTCTCCGGCAATCTTGTATTGCTTGTTGGGGAGCATGGAGCCCAATGTGCGCATGTTGTGCAGTCGGTCGGCTATCTTGATGAGGATTACGCGGATGTCATCGCTCATGGTGAGCAGCAACTTCTTGAAGTTTTCTGCCTGTGCCGAAGCACGGTCGCCGAATATGCCGCCCGAAATCTTGGTCAGCCCGTCAACGATTTGTGCAATCTTAGGCCCGAAAAGGTTTTCAATGTCTTCTACGGTGTAGTCGGTGTCTTCCACCACATCGTGCAGCAGTGCCGAACAGATGGAGGTCGAACCTAATCCTATCTCACTACACACAATCTTGGCTACGGCGATGGGGTGCATGATGTATGGTTCGCCCGAACGCCGCTTCACTCCTTTGTGCGCTTGCTTGGCAAAGTTGAATGCCTTGGTTATTATTTCTACTTTTTTCCGATGTTTGGTCTTGAGATAACTGTCCAACAGTTCTTGGAAACTTTGGTTTATCATCTCCTCATCAGCCAGCTCTTGGTTATGTTTTTCATCCGTCATATCTTTACCTCCTAAAATCTTCTATTCTGCAAAAATATACAAAAAACATATTCAAACAAGCATTTATCGGAAAATGTATTGCATTAAATCTTCATTTTTTATGAATTTATTTGATGCGCAGGCTTTTTCCGGCCCGTATGTTGTTGCCTTTTATACCGTTCAACTGTCTTAATTGATTGACGGAGACGCGGTATTTGGCAGCAATGCCTCCCAATGTGTCGCCTGGCTTGATTTTGTAGTAAACGGCTCCTTTGGTGGAGGTGGTGCCTACCGATGTCGCTTCCTTGATGGCTACCGTTTTTCTTTTCTTCAGATAGGTGTCGGGCTTGTAGGCAAATATGCTGTCCTGACGTTC
>JAUNIV010000122.1 GCA_030523385.1 Bacteroidales bacterium
TCGCCTTTGAAGTTATCTTCTCGCACCGTTCAGCGGTCGCTGAACGGTGAATGCAAATAAGGCAATGTGACTATGCCTAAATCTTTCCCATGTCGGAGGAAGATACGTTTCCTTTCATTGGCAAATGAATATGCTGTATGATAGCAAATTGTTCTTCCGCCGACATCCATTATCACTTTTAATTCCGCTAACGGATATTTTTATAAGGAATGAGCAAGTCCCAATTCATATTTCGTTTCTTTATTATGCCCCACTTGTTTTAAAAAGCCCGAATCCATAAGTTCTTTCAGACGACCGTATGCGGTGGTTCGTTTCAACTGGCAGAGTTCCTCAAACTGTGCACGCGTGATGCTATCGTGGGTCTTGAAGTATTCAAGGAGCACTTTTTCTATTTGGCCGACTGTCATTGCGACAGGAGGTGCATTACGCGGAACACTGAGAAAGTCGGGAGTGCCAATGGCATCCATTAACGCCTTGTCGGGCTGAAAGTTGACTCCACGAACGGTTATCGGGCGTTTGTGGTATGGAGTATCGGATGAGACATTAGCCTCTGCACCTATCGCCAGCCTGAAAGTACCAAATTCAGCAATGTCAATGGTCTTGCCTTCGCTAAGCAATTTTGCAATGATTTCCATTAAGTCACTTGTGATGCTTTTTACCGTTCCTCTTGTATATGAACCGTATTGGGCAGTCAACTCACAAAGGGTTTGAAAATCGACAATGCCATTATCCGTCATACGCGGATAGAGCAAAGGTTTATTGTCATCATTGTTGTTTGGGGTTGGCAGTGTCTGCCATTCAATGTCTATTGCCATAATGATTAATATTTAAATTTTACTTGATTGATTCTTTTTGCTTCATTTACCGCTTTCACCGTTCTGCAGCCGCTGAACGGTGAAAGCATATAATGGGATTCTCCGGTCATTTCTTTCTGATGCCGGAGTAAGGTAGCTCTCCTATTTCTCCAGATAGTTGTAGCTTATTTCAACGCAAAGTATTTCCACAAGGGAGCGGCCATGAGCGACTGACGCACTCCGTCATTCTGCAACAAGGCTTTCACTTCTTCTTCCTCCAGCAGATGGATGCTCAGGTCTTCGGTCTCCTCCAAATGTTGGGTGGACACAGGCTCCACGCCGACAGCCAAATAACAATGCGTCAGGTTGGTCATCGTACTGGCATTGGCCGAAAGGGTCATCCACAAAGTCCACTCTCCCTTGCCGTAGCCCGTTTCCTCGTATAGTTCGCGCTGTGCCGAAAGGAGCGGGTCCTCTCCTTTCTCACACACTCCGGCACAGAGTTCGTAACGGGTCTCCTGTATGCCGTGGCGGTATTGGCGCACCAGTAGGAACTTTCCTTCCTTCGTGATGGCTATCACATTCACCCAATCGGGATATTCCAGGATGTAATATTCCGGAATCTCTGCTCCCGTGGGCAGCTTCACATGGTCGCGGCGTGCCGTCAGCCAGGGACGCCGGATGAGATACTCGCTTTTCAGTACCTCCCATTTTCTGTCGTCTGTTTCCATATATTCCCTATATTATGTCATGGTGTTGCGCTTACTCCAGCCGATGCACCGTGATGTCCTGAAACTCTTGCAACAGGGTGAGCAACATGCCTTCGTCGTTGTTCTTTTTGGATTTTATCACCATCGTGACGTAATAGACGGGCTTTTCGGCCACTACTTTCTCCTGCAACTGGTAGGAGACGATGTTATAGTCGCGCGAGTTGAAGCGTGCGGCCATGCGGTTCAGCGTCTCCTTGTTGTCGGTAGAGAACTCCACCATCAGGCTCTTCATGCCGATGCTCTTGAAGAGATAGCTCAAGGCTTCCAGTCCGATGAGCGTCAGGATGGTGGCCGATATACCCAACCAATACATGCCCGCACCTATCGTCATGCCGATACCCGAAGTGGCCCAAATGCCGGCAGCCGTAGTCAGTCCGCGCACAATCTG
Source organism: Bacteroidales bacterium (assembly GCA_030523385.1). GTDB lineage: Bacteria > Bacteroidota > Bacteroidia > Bacteroidales > Bacteroidaceae > Phocaeicola. The sequence goes on from JAUNIV010000122.1 coordinate 1,953, forward strand.
TTTCTGAAAGATGATGGTACCTGCCCCAATGAAACCGATGCCCGTCACCACCTGTGCCGCCACGCGGCTGGGGTCGAGGCGGATATTCACTCCCTCTACGTGCAACACTTCCATGAATCCGTATTGCGACACAATCATGAGCAAAGCACTGCCCAATGATACCAGGAAGTGGGTGCGGTAGCCCGCTTCTTTGGCACGATATTCCCGATCCAGGCCGATGATGGTTCCCATGACGCCGGCCAAAAACAATCTCCAGATAAATTCCAATGTCATATCCATAATCAATTCCTCCTTTTTTTTATTGTCAATCTTCTTCTTCGTCCGTCAGTTCGGGCAGGCTGAGCATCCGGCTGCTCTCTTCGGTGGGCAGTGCTTCCACCTGCCTGAGCTTTCTTTCTATGGCCCGGGTGCGTTTGCCCATGACCTCCTCCAGTTGGTCTCCGGCGTTTTGCAGGTTCTTCTGCACCTTCTCCAACAGTCCGCCAAACTTGCCGAACTCAGTCTTTACGGCTCCCAACACCGTCCATACTTCGCTCGTGCGCTTCTGTATGGCCAGCGTGCGGAATCCCATCTGAAGGCTGTTCAGTATGGCGCCCAACGTGGTGGGTCCGGTCACTACCACCTTGTATTCCTTCTGCAAGGTATCTACCAGCGACGTGCGGCGAATCACTTCGGCATAGATATTCTCGAAAGGCAGGAACATGATGGCAAAGTCCGTGGTGGCAGGTGGGTCTATGTATTTATCGTGTATGTCGCGTGCCATCTTGCGCACGGTGGCTTCCAACTGGCGCGAACAAGCCTCTATGCGAGCCGTCTCCCCTGCCTCGCAAGCATCGGCATACTGCTCATACACGTCTTTCGGAAATTTGGCATCGACGGGCAGATAGACCGTTTCGTTGCCGTTCTCCTTGCCCGGCAGCTTGATGGCAAACTCTACAAACTCCGTGGCGTTCTTTTTGGTCTTTACGTTGGCGTCGTATTGTTCGGGACTGAGCATCTGGTCCAGCAAGGCTGCCAGTTGCACTTCGCCGAAGGTGCCGCGGGTCTTCACATTGCTGAGCACCTTCTTCAGTCCGCCCACGTCTTGCGCCAGTGTCTTCATCTCTCCCAACCCCTTCTGCACGCTTTCAAGCTGTGTGCGCACCATCTCGAAGGACTGTCCGATGCGTTCGTTCAGTGTCTTTTGCAGCTTCTCTTCCACCATGAGCCGCATTTCGTCGAGCCGTTTCTCCGTGCTCTTCACCAGTGTTTCCTGCTGCCGGCTCATGGCTTCGAACTTTTCGCGTTGCAGCTCATTGCCTGTCAGCAGATTTTTATGCAGCGTGTCCTGCATGTTCCGGATGGCAAAGTTTAAGGTCTGGTTCAGCTCCGTGCGCAGTTCGCGGATGTTGCGGGCCAGTTCTGTCCGGTTTTCTTTCATTTCCTCGCGCAACAGGTTTTCCAGCCTTTCCGTCTGCATGGGCTTGTTGCGGGATATTGTCAATAGCAAATTGGCAATCAGAAGTATAATGGATATAATTCCTAAAATTTCTATCATAGTTCCTGTATATTTTTGAGCAAATGTAGCAAAAAGCCACGAATATAATCGCTATCTTTGCAACAAATTAAACAAAAGCACTCCATTGACAGATTATGAAGTACAAATTATTGGTTTTAGATCTTGACGGGACACTGACCAACGGCAAGAAAGAAGTGACGGAACACACGCGCCGCACGCTGATAGAAGCACAGGAGCGTGGTGTAAAGATTGTTTTGGCATCCGGACGCCCCACTTACGGCGTGGCTCCGCTGGCCGACATACTGGAATTGAAGAAATACGAAGGATACATCCTCTCCTACAACGGGGGCGAAATCATCGACTGGAAGACGGGCGAAATGATGTATGAGAATGTACTTGACCCGGAGGTCCTTCCTTATTTATACCAGTGTGCCACAGACAATCATTTTGCCATTGTCACCTACGACGGCAAATACGTGCTTACCGAATATCCCGATGATGAATACGTGTTGAAGGAAGCCATCCTGAACGTGATGGAAACAAAGAAGGTGGACAATTTCTTAGAGGCGGTCCACTTCCCCGTGGCCAAATGTCTGATAGTGGGCGACCCGGAGCGTCTGGCCGTCCTCGAAAAAGAGATGTACGAACACCTGAAAGACCGCATGGGAGTGTTCCGTTCCGAACCTTACTTCCTCGAACTGGTGCCCAAAGGCATTGACAAGGCACAGTCACTGGCCGTCTTGCTGAAGGAAATAGGCATGACGAAGGAAGAGATGATAGCCATAGGCGACGGGTTCAACGACCTTTCCATGATAAAATATGCAGGATTGGGGGTAGCCATGGCCAATGCGCAGGAAGTGGTGCGCCAAAACGCCGACTACATCACCCTCTCCAACGAAGAAGATGGTGTAGCCGCCGTGGTAGAGAAGTTTATTCTTTAGGCTTGCGGTCAAAGAACGGATTTTTGGAGGATGCACTGACGGGAATGGCATAGACCTGTGTGCATCCTTTCAGCCAATCCAGGCGTTGGGCAGCCAGTCCGGCCGAAAACATGACGCGGGTATCTACGCGATGGTCGGCAGCCGTGGCGCAGGCCGAACCGATGGCAATGCCCACATCCACGCTATTGATGGCGCAAGGTACTCCGGCCTTCCGTTCGGCACAGGTGGCATATCCGCAGTGTCCGCAGTTCAGTCCCTGAGCCTGTTCGTGCGTGCCTATCAGAATGATGCATTCGGCATTCAGAATGTTGTCGGCATCGCGCAGGAAGAACTTCATCCCGTGTTCTGCGACCATTTCTATCATTTTGTCCGACAGTACTTTGATATCCTCGTCTGTCACCATGGCTGTCTCAATGATGTCCACTCCTTTGCCTTTGGGGGCTGTGCGTGCAGCAGTCATCATTTGCCTGCCTACATGCAGTATGTGGGCATGGCGGCTTTCTCTTTCGTTCTGTATCATCTCTTATATGTCATTAGTTAGGAGCGCAAAGTTACCACAAAATAGAATCATATCCATTCTTACGGTACCAAAAATATTTTTTAAGGCATCAAAAAAGTTTTTTAAAGGGCAAAAAATTTTTTTAAAGCACCAAACCGGGCATTTTACAGGGTCAAATCTGCGCTCCCAAAGGGGCATTATCTGGAGAGAAAGAGCGAAATAAGCTTAGGCAACGACTTCCCTCCAATGATGAGACTTACGGCAATGATTACCATGACCACACCCAACAGGATGCGCGGGGTAAGCTGCTCGCCAAACACCAGCACACCGAAGAACAGTGCGGTGACAGGTTCGAGTGCGCCCAATATGGCCGTAGGCGTAGAACCGATGTAATGAATGGCTTTCGTCATGGTCACCAGCGAAATGATGGTAGGAAACACTGCCAATGAAATCACATTTATCCAAAGAAGCGGTTCGGGAATAATCTGCAACTCTGTGCAGAACTTAGAACGGACCACGAAAACCGACAGGCCGAAAAGCAAAACATAAAAAGTCAGCTTCGAGGTGGGCATGTCCTTCAGCGAAGAACGGTTGATGCCTACGATGTAAATGGCGTAGGACAAGGACGAAAGAAACACGAAGATGATGCCCGTCAGGCTGAGCGTCTGTCCGCCCGAAGTGCGACAGAGCAACGAGATGCCCGTGAATGCCAGAGCAATGGAGAACAGGGTGAGGAGCGACAGCTTTTCCTTAAAGAACACGGCCATAATGATGGCCACCAACACCGGATAGACAAACAGGATGGTAGAGGCAATGCCTGCATCCATGTAGTTGTAACTCATGAAGAGGAACAGCGAAGAGAATGAAAAGAGCAATCCCATCACACACAATGGCAGTATGTGGGCTTTCCGCAAGGCGAAGGATTGTTTTTGCATCTTCATCATAATGCTCAGCAGCACTGCGGCAAGTGCATAGCGATAAAACAAGACGGTATCTACACTCATTCCGATACCATAAAGGGGAAGGGTGAAAAGCGGGTTCATGCCATAGCTGGCAGCGGCAATGGAGCCGAGGACAAATCCTTTAGTTTTGTTGTTGATCATTTCTTCTTAAAATACGCTTTTTTAAATCGGGCGCAATATTTAATTTACAATGTAGGGGCAGAATATCTTCTGCCCTGCAATCATCCACGTGGATGTCATCGGGCGGAAAATATTCCGCCCCTACAGTCTTATTCCTTGAATGCACTAATCAAAGTGTATCCTCATACAATTAACTCAACTTGTGAATCACCAGACCTGAGCGGAGTTTCGGCTCAAACCAGGTAGTCTTAGGCGGCATGATATTTCCTGTATCGGCAATATCCATCAGTTGCTTCATGGAAACCGGATAGAGTGCCAATGCCACTTTCATTTCGCCACTGTCAACACGACGCTTCAGTTCTCCCAAACCACGGATACCGCCTACGAAGTCGATGCGCTTGTCCGAACGGAGGTCTTTGATACCCAAAATCTCATCGAGTATCAGGTTGGAAGAGATGGTTACGTCCAACACTCCGATAGGATCATTGTCGTCATACGTGCCTTCTTTGGCTGTGAGGCTGTACCACTTTCCGTCCAGATAGAGCGAGAAGTTATGCAATGCCTGCGGCTTGTATATCTCCGTACCCTTTTCTTCTACGATGAAGTTCTTGCTTACAGCGGCCAGGAACTGCTCCGGAGCCAGTCCGTTCAGGTCCTTCACTACGCGGTTGTAGTCGATGATGGTCAGCTGGTTGGCAGGGAAACATACGGCCATGAAGTAATTGTATTCCTCATCGCCCTGATGGTTCGGATTCTGCTTAGCTTTCTCTGCACCTACCAGTGCGGCGGCGGCTGAACGGTGGTGTCCGTCGGCTATATAGAGAGCGGGCATAGTCGCAAAAATCTTTGTGATGGCTTCGATGTCCTCTTCTTTGTCGATTACCCAGAATGTATGTCCGAATCCATCTCCCGGTGCCACAAAGTCATATTCGGGTTCTCCG
>JAUNIV010000123.1 GCA_030523385.1 Bacteroidales bacterium
GTTGTGGTAAGCAATAAGATGGATAAGACCATTACAGTTGCTGCTAAATTTAAGGAAAAGCACCCTATTTATGGTAAGTTCGTTTCTAAAACGAAAAAATATCATGCTCATGATGAAAAGAATGAATGTAATGTAGGTGATACAGTACATATTATGGAAACTCGTCCTCTGAGCAAGACTAAGAGATGGAGATTGGTTGAAATAATCGAAAGAGCTAAGTAATTATGATACAAGCAGAATCAAGACTTACAGTATGTGATAACAGTGGCGCTAAAGAAGCTCTTTGTATTCGTGTTTTAGGCGGTACAAAGAGACGCTACGCTTCTGTAGGGGATGTTATTGTAGTCTCTGTTAAGAGTGTAATCCCCTCAAGTGATGTTAAAAAAGGTGCAGTGTCAAAGGCTTTGATTGTACGTACTAAGAAAGAAATCCGTCGTGCTGACGGCTCTTACATTCGTTTTGATGATAATGCTTGCGTGTTGTTGAACAATGCTGGTGAAATTAGAGGTAGTCGTATCTTTGGTCCTGTAGCAAGAGAATTGCGTGCTGCAAATATGAAAGTGGTATCACTTGCACCTGAAGTACTTTAATTTTGTTAAAGATTTAAGTGATGAGTAAATTACATATTAAAAAAGGCGATACAGTTTACGTAAACTCTGGTGAAGATAAAGGTAAAACTGGCCGTGTGCTGAAAGTTCTTGTTAAAGAAGGACGTGCACTTGTTGAGGGCATTAATATGGTATCAAAGAGTACCAAGCCTAATGCAAAGAATCCTCAGGGAGGAATTGTAAAACAAGAGGCTGCTATACACATCTCTAATTTGAATGTGGTAGACCCTAAGACAGGTAAGCCGACACGTGTGGGAAGAAGAGAAAGTTCTGATGGTAGAACATTTGTTCGTTATGCAAAAAAATCTGGAGAGGAGATTAAATAATGAGTAATACTGCTAGCCTTAAGAAAGAATATGCAGAGCGTATCGCGCCTGCATTGAAGAATCAGTTTCAGTATTCTTCTACTATGCAGATACCTGTACTTAAGAAGATTGTAATCAATCAGGGTTTGGGTATGGCAGTGGCAGACAAAAAGATTATTGAAGTTGCTATTAATGAGTTAACAGCAATTACTGGTCAGAAAGCTGTAGCTACAATTTCACGTAAGGATATTGCCAACTTTAAGTTGCGTAAGAAAATGCCTATTGGTGTAATGGTAACCTTACGTCGTGAAAGAATGTATGAGTTCCTTGAAAAGTTGGTTCGTGTCGCTTTGCCGCGTATTCGTGACTTCAAGGGTATTGAAAGTAAGTTTGATGGAAGAGGTAATTACACGTTAGGTATTCAGGAGCAGATAATTTTCCCTGAAATAAATATCGATAGTATTACTAGAATTCTTGGTATGAATATAACTTTCGTGACTTCTGCTCCTACAGATGAAGAAGGTTATGCTCTTCTGAAGGAATTTGGTTTACCATTTAAAAATTCAAAAAAAGATTAATATATTATGGCAAAAGAATCAATGAAGGCTCGTGAGGTAAAAAGAGCCAAACTTGTAGCCAAATATGCTGAGAAACGTGCTGCACTGAAGAAGATAGTAAATACTGGTGACCCTGCAGAAGCTTTTGAAGCTGCTCAAAAATTGCAGGCTCTTCCTAAAAATGCTAATCCTATTCGTTTGCACAATCGTTGTAAATTGACCGGACGTCCTAAAGGATATATTCGTCAGTTCGGAATTTCAAGAATTCAGTTCCGTGAGATGGCTTCTAATGGCTTGATCCCGGGAGTGAAGAAGGCAAGCTGGTAATTCTTTTTATTTTTAAATATTGTCAGGGTAGTCCTGATTAATTTAATTAATTATTTTATGACAGATCCAATCGCAGATTATCTCACCAGGTTGAGAAATGCAATTAGTGCTAAGCACAGAGTAGTGGAAGTGCCTGCATCAAATTTGAAAAAGGAGATCACTAAGATCCTTTTTGATAAAGGCTATATCCTGAACTACAAGTTTGTAGAAGATGGTCCTCAAGGAACTATCAAAGTGGCTTTGAAGTATGATTCAGTGAACAAGGTAAATGCTATCAAGGAGTTGGTAAGAGTTTCTTCTCCGGGTTTACGTAAGTACACGGGTTATAAGGATATGCCGAGAGTAATTAACGGTTTAGGTATTGCTATAATATCTACTTCCAAAGGTGTAATGACAGACAAAGAGGCTGCTGAACTGAAAATAGGTGGCGAAGTTCTTTGCTATGTATATTAATAGGAGGATGAGCAATGTCAAGAATAGGTAAATTACCCATAAGTATTCCTGCTGGAGTAACTGTTACTCTGAAGGATAATGTAGTTACAGTAAAAGGTCCTAAAGGTGAATTAAGCCAATTTGTTGATCCTTCTATCAATGTTGTTGTTGAAGATGGACATGTGGTGTTGACAGAAAATGAGAATGCATTAGTAGATAATACGAAGCAAAGACACGCTTTCCACGGTTTATATCGTGCTTTGGTGAATAACATGGTTATTGGTGTTTCTCAGGGTTACAAGAAAGAACTAGAGCTTGTTGGTGTTGGTTATCGTGCTTCAAACAATGGTAATATTATTGATTTTGCATTAGGCTATACGCATAATATCTTTATGCAGTTGCCTCCTGAAATCAAGGTAGAAACTAAGTCAGAAAGAAACAAGAATCCTCTTATCATACTGGAGTCTTGTGATAAACAACTGTTGGGTCAGGTTTGTTCAAAGATTCGTTCTTTCCGTAAGCCAGAGCCTTATAAAGGTAAAGGTATTAAGTTTGTTGGTGAAGAAATTCGCAGAAAGTCTGGTAAGTCAGCCGGTGCTAAATAATTTACATAAAATTGTATTATCATGACAACAAAAATAGAAAGACGAATTAAGATTAAATATAGAGTACGCAATAAGATTTCAGGTACTGCTGAACGTCCGCGTATGAGTGTGTTTAGAAGTAACAAGCAGATCTATGTTCAGGTTATCGATGACTTGTCTGGCAAAACTTTGGCAGCAGCTTCTTCTTTAGGAATGGAAGCAATGCCCAAGAAAGAACAGGCTGCAAAGGTAGGTGAACTGATAGCAAAGAAGGCTCAGGAAGCTGGTATCACGACTGTCGTATTCGACCGTAATGGTTACTTGTATCATGGGATAGTAAAAGAAGTAGATGACGCTGCTCGTAACGGTGTACTTAAATTTTAATTAATTATGGCAGTTAATAATAGAGTTAAGATAACTAACGATATAGAGTTAAAGGATAGACTGGTTGCCATTAACCGTGTTACAAAGGTTACAAAAGGTGGTAGAACATTTAGCTTTTCTGCAATAGTCGTTGTTGGAAATGAAGATGGTATCATTGGTTGGGGACTTGGTAAGGCAGGTGAAGTTACCGCAGCTATTGCTAAGGGTGTAGAAGCAGCCAAAAAGAATTTGACTCGTGTTCCTGTTCTGAAAGGTACGGTTCCTCACGAACAGATTGCAAAATTTGGTGGTGCTGAAGTATTTATCAAACCTGCCTCTACCGGTACTGGTGTGGTAGCTGGTGGTGCTATGCGTGCTGTTTTGGAAAGTGCTGGTATTACTGATGTTTTAGCTAAATCCAAAGGTTCTTCTAACCCTCATAATTTGGTAAAGGCTACTATTTTAGCTTTGGGTGAGATGAGAGATGCTCGTATGGTTGCTCAGAACCGTGGTGTAAGTATAGAGAAAGTATTTAGAGGATAAGGAGGAAGATTATGTCAACTATTAAGATTAAACAAGTAAAGAGCAGAATAGGTGCTCCTGCTGATCAGAAGAGAGTACTTGATGCACTGGGACTTCGCAAAATGAATCGTGTGGTTGAACACGAAGAAACTCCTTCTATATTGGGAATGGTTAATAAGGTGAAGCACTTGGTTGCTATTGTTAAGTAATTCATTTTAATAAAAACTAATTACGATATGAATTTAAGTAATTTAAAACCTGCTGAAGGATCTACAAAGACTAGAAAAAGAATCGGTCGTGGACCAGGTTCTGGTTTAGGTGGTACTTCTACAAGAGGTCATAAAGGTGCTAAGTCAAGATCCGGTTATTCTAAGAAAATCGGTTTTGAAGGTGGACAGATGCCTCTTCAACGTCGTGTTCCGAAGTTTGGTTTCAAGAATATTAACCGTGTAGAATACAAGGCAATCAATTTGGATACTATTCAGAAATTAGCTGATGCTAAGAATCTGACAAAAGTAGGATTGAATGACTTGATTGCAGCAGGTTTCATTTCTTCTAATCAATTGGTAAAAGTACTCGGTAACGGTAGTTTGACTACTAAACTGGAAGTGGAAGCTAATGCTTTCTCTAAAAGTGCGGTAGCTGCAATCGAAGCTGTTGGTGGTAATGCAGTAAAACTCTGATTCAATGAGAAAATCTATTGAAACATTAAAGAATATATGGAAAATTGAGGATCTGAGACAAAGGATCCTCATTACTATATTATTTGTTGCAATTTATAGGTTTGGGTCATACGTGGTGCTTCCAGGTATTAACCCGGCTATGTTGACACAATTGCACCAACAAACGAGTGAAGGTTTGTTGGCTTTGTTAAACATGTTCTCTGGAGGAGCATTTTCCAATGCTTCTATTTTTGCATTGGGAATCATGCCATATATTTCGGCATCAATTGTCATTCAGCTTTTAGCGATTGCTGTTCCCTACTTTCAGAAGATCCAACGTGAAGGTGAAAGTGGTAGAAGAAAAATCAATCAATATACTCGTATATTGACAATTGCAATTTTGGTTTTCCAGGCTCCTTCGTACTTGCTTAACCTTAAAATGCAAGCAGGTCCCTCACTTAATGCTTCATTAGATTGGACATTCTTTATAATCACTTCTACCATTATTTTGGCAGCAGGAAGTATGTTCATCCTGTGGCTTGGGGAAAGAATAACAGATAAGGGAATCGGTAATGGTATATCATTCATTATTTTGATTGGTATTATTGCCCGTTTGCCGCAGTCGTTGTTCCAAGAATTTGTTTCACGTCTGGCTTCTCCGGGTGCAGGAGGTATCATCATGTTTTTGATAGAAATTGTTTTCCTTTTGTTCGTTATTGCAGCTGCAATTTTGCTGGTTCAAGGCGTGCGTAAGGTTCCCGTACAATATGCGAAACGTATTGTAGGTAATAAACAATATGGTGGTGCCAGACAGTATATTCCTTTGAAGGTGAATGCAGCTAATGTAATGCCTATTATTTTTGCTCAGGCAATCATGTTTATTCCTATTACATTAGTTGGTTTTTCGAATACTGCCAATACAAGTGGTCTTGTACGTGCATTGGTAGATCATACTAGCTTCTGGTATAATTTTGTATTTGCAATATTGATTATTGTATTTACGTACTTTTATACTGCAATTACAATCAATCCTAACCAGATGGCAGAAGATATGAAGAGAAACAATGGTTTTATTCCGGGAATAAAACCGGGTAAGAATACAGCTGAGTATATCGATGCAATAATGTCGCGTATTACTTTGCCTGGTTCTATATTCTTGGCTATTGTAGCTATATTCCCTGCTTTTGCCGGTATTTTTGGTGTGAAAGCTGAGTTTGCTCAGTTCTTTGGCGGAACATCTCTGTTGATTCTTGTTGGTGTTGTATTAGATACACTCCAGCAGGTTGAAAGCCATCTGTTGATGCGTCATTATGATGGTCTGTTGAGTTCTGGAAGAATAAAAGGGCGTTCGGCTAATGTTGCTGCATATTAATTTAGTCTGAGATGATATTTCTTAAGACAGATGATGAGATAGAGCTACTTCGTCAGAGTAACTTACTTGTAGGTAAGACTCTGGCTGAAGTCGCTAAGTTGATAAAGCCTGGTGTCACAACTCGGGAATTGGATAAAGTAGCTGAAGAGTTTATTAGAGATAATGGAGCTATTCCTACTTTTAAGGGATTCCCAAATCAGAATGGTGATCCTTTTCCGAGTGCATTATGTACTTCGGTTAATGACCAAGTTGTGCATGGCATTCCCAATGACATTCTTTTGAAAGAAGGTGATATTGTATCTGTTGATTGTGGTACTTACATGAATGGTTTTTGTGGTGATTCTGCTTATACATTTTGTGTGGGTGAAGTCGCTCCCGAAGTAAAGCAACTTTTGAAGACAACGAAAGAAGCTCTTTATATAGGAATAGAGAATGCCGTACATGGAAAAAGGTTAGGAGATATAGGTTTTGCTATCCAAAAACATTGCGAAGCAAATTCTTATGGTGTAGTCCGAGAATTTGTAGGACATGGCATAGGGAAGGAGATGCATGAGGATCCGCAAGTACCTAATTATGGAAAAAGAGGATATGGCACTTTGTTGAAGAAAGGTATGTGTATTGCTATAGAACCTATGATCACATTAGGCTCTAGACAAATTGTAATGGAGCAAGATGGGTGGTCTGTCCGTACTAAGGACAGAAAATATGCAGCCCATTTTGAACATACAGTTGCAATAGGAGTTGGGAAAGCTGATATTTTATCCTCATTTGAATATGTCGAACAAGTATTAGGAGATAAAGCAATTTAATATGGCAAAGCAGTCCGCAATAGAACAAGATGGAGTTATAGTTGAAGCATTGTCGAATGCAATGTTTCGGGTTGAGCTGGAGAACGGGCATGAGATTACTGCCCATATATCCGGCAAGATGAGAATGCATTACATAAAAATATTACCCGGGGATAAGGTCAGAGTAGAGATGTCTCCTTATGACTTATCGAAAGGAAGAATTGTTTTTAGATACAAATAAAAAGAAATAAGATATGAAAGTAAGAGCATCATTAAAGAAACGTACGCCGGAATGCAAGATCGTTAGACGAAATGGCCGTTTGTATGTTATTAACAAGAAAAATCCTAAGTATAAACAACGTCAAG
>JAUNIV010000124.1 GCA_030523385.1 Bacteroidales bacterium
CCTTCCAAGGCTTTTCGCGTCCGTTTTCTTTACGGAGCTTCGCCATCGGGCTACCTTGCTCGGAAGTCATGTATTCCACCCATTTGGCTATTTCTTCCACGCTTCCGCTACCCACATTTCCACTCACGTAGGGTTCGCAGCCCAGCAGTTCACAGAGATTCAAGAATTCGTGTGTACCAAAGCTGTTATCCTCTACCGTGCCGCCCCAGTTGTTGTTCACCATGCGTGGGCGGTTTTCTTTCGGGCCGATGCCATCCATCCAGTGATACTCATCGGCAAAGCAGCCTCCCGGCCAACGAAGCACGGGAACCTTCAAATCTTTCAGAGCCTGGAGCACATCGTTGCGATAGCCTTGCGTGTTGGGGATGCTTGAATCCTCGCCTACCCACAGCCCGCCATAGATACAAGTACCTAAATGCTCGGCAAACTGACCGTAGATGTATTTGCTAATCACCTCTTTACCTTGATCGGGGTGTACTTCGATCGTCGCTTTCTGCTGGGCGAATACAGGCATTGCAGCGCACAACGCCAAACCCATAAGTGCATTTTTCATGATAATCATTTTTATAATAAATATTAAATTAAGTAATCACACCTGTTATTATACTCTGAATGACAGATGACCATTCTTTTTTCGATGTGTCAAAATTACCTATTTTAAGACAGACCGATAGTGGACAAATTGACTTTTTTGGGGGGACAAAATGGTCAAGTGCACGAAATATCAAGATATTTGCCTATATTTGCATCCGATTAACCGAAAAGACATCCGATGATTATATGAAAAAGAAGCAACGCAACATCCTGTGGACAGTCCTTGCAACCATCGTTCTTTTGGGAGCAGGCTTTGCAGGTACGGTGTACTATTATCTGTTCGCTCCCCAGTTTGGCATTACGCAGACAGCCTATATCTACATTGACCGCGACGACACGGTGGATTCAGTTTATCACAAGATAGAAATGGCAGGCAAGCCCCAAAACATGTCGGGCCTCCGCTATCTGGCCCGGCATGAAGATTATGCCACTCACATCCTCACAGGGCGTTATGCCATCCGTCCGAATGACAATGTACGTTACCTGTTCCGCAGGTTACAGTTGGGTTATCAAGCCCCTGTCAATTTAATTGTGCCCGGCGTGCGCACCATAGACAGGCTGGCACGCAACGTGGCCCGGCAACTGATGATAGATTCTACGGAAATAGCCCGCCTGCTGACCGACAGTGCTTTCTGCTCCCAAATAGGTTACACACGCGAGACACTGCCTGCGCTTTTCATCCCCAACACCTATGAAGTCTATTGGAACATGAGTGCCGAGGACTTTGTGAAACGAATGCAAAAGGAGCATGCCGCATTCTGGAACGAAGAACGGAGAAAAAAAGCGGAAAGCATCGGACTAAGCCCCACGGAGGTATCCACACTGGCCTCCATCGTGGAAGAAGAAACCGCCAACGGGGCAGAGAAACCGATAGTGGCAGGGCTGTACATCAACCGACTGAAGCGGGGCATGCTGCTACAGGCAGACCCGACCGTGAAATTCGGATTGCAGGATTTCGGATTGCGCCGCATACTGAACAGACACCTCGAAGTGGATTCCCCGTACAACACCTACAAGCATGCAGGGCTTCCGCCGGGTCCCATCCGCATTCCTTCCATAGAGGGACTGGAGAGCGTGCTGAACCATGCACACCATAATTATATATATATGTGTGCCAAAGAGGACTTCTCGGGAACGCACAACTTTGCCGGCACTTTGGCCCAACATGCCGCCAATGCACGCCGATACCAGCAGGCACTGAACCAAAGGAATATCAAGTAGGCAGAAGGAAGATGGAAAAGACACACAAGTATCTGACAATCTTTTTTATTTATTCCTGAAAACAATCTGCTATATCGAAAATAATGCCTACCTTTGCAAAAGCTAAATTATCTTGTATAAATTAATATGTTGAAACGAGTATTATCCTTACTACTTTTAGTATTTGCCCTATCGGGCACACTATTGGCGCAACAACAATCCATGAGCGATCAGCAGGTGTTGGAATATGTACAATCCGGCATCCAACAAGGAAAAGACCAACGCCAAATAGCCACCGAACTGGCTCGTAGAGGAGTGACACAAGAACAAGCCCAGCGCGTAAAGAAACTTTACGAGGAACAAATGAAAGCAAACGAAAAGGGAACAGAGGCACAGCCTCAGAGTCGTGTGCGCAATAAAAACGAAGAAAACCAATATATACAAAAGGATTTCTCTTTCAGCAAGCAGAACGGCAATACTCCATCGACGCCCGCAGATGCAAACGGAAGGATTTATGACCTCAATGCAACCGACAGCCTGTTTCTGTCAATGCTCCCCATAAACTTGGAAAACCGTGTTTACGGACGCGACATATTCAACACGCGCAACCTGACTTTTGAGCCAAGTATCAATCTGGCTACTCCGTCCAACTATCGCTTAGGACCGGGAGATGAAATAATCATCGACATTTGGGGAACTAACCAGGCCACAATCCGCGACAATATTTCGCCGGACGGATATATTTCCATCACAGATTTAGGCTTGGTGTATCTGAGCGGAATGACCGTAGATGAAGCAAGCAACTACCTGCGTAAGGAATTGAACAAGATTTATGCGGGTCTTGACAGTGAGAGTCCTTCATCGCAAATCAAAGTGACACTGGGCAACAGCCGCACCATCCAAGTAAACGTAATGGGAGAAGTGCTCCAGCCCGGCACTTACGCCTTGTCTTCTTTCTCTACTGTATTCCATGCCCTTTACCGCGCCGGTGGCGTAAGCGATATCGGTAGTCTGCGCAACATTCAAGTAGCCCGGAATGGCAAAAACATTGCAACAGTAGATGTATATGAATTCATCATGAAGGGCAAGACAAACGATGATATCCGTTTGCAGGAAGGCGATGTGATCATTGTGCCGCCATACGAAGCCATCGTGAAGATGGAAGGCAACGTGAAACGCCCCATGAAATATGAAATGAAAAACGATGAAAGCATGGCCATGCTGCTGAAATATGCCGGCGGATTTTCGGGAGATGCTTACACCCGCTCGCTGCGCGTAATCCGCCAGAATGGCAAAGAATACCAGGTTTACACCATCGATGATATGGATTACTCCGTCTTCCAGTTGAAAGATGGCGATGTGGTGACGGCCGAAGCCATTCTGGACCGTTTCGAGAATAAGCTCGAAATAAAGGGAGCGGTTTACCGACCGGGCATCTACCAGTTCAGCGGTACGCTGAACACGGTGCGCCAGTTGGTAGAAAAAGCCGACGGACTGATGGGCGATGCCTTTACCGCCCGTGCCGTGTTGCACCGCGAACGAGACAACCTGACCCGCGAAGTAATACAAGTAGATATAAAAGGTATAATGGACGGAGTGAAGCCCGATATACCATTGCAACGCAACGACGTTCTCTACATCCCCAGCATTCATGACCTGAAAGACCTCGGCAGCATAACGGTATTCGGAGAGGTGGCACGGCCGGGCGAATACATTTATGCCGACAACACTACGCTGGAGGACATCATCATTCAGGCAGGCGGACTGAAGGAATCGGCTTCTACGGTACGCGTCGATGTATCCCGCCGTATCAAGAACGACAAAAGTACCGAAGCCATTTCCACCATAGGAGAAATGTTTTCCTTTGCCTTAAAAGATGGGTTCGTCATTGACGGAGAACCGGGATTCACCCTGCAACCTTACGACCAAGTATATGTACGCCGCAGCCCGGGCTACCAAGAACAAGTGAATGTCGTCGTTGAAGGCGAAGTGCTTTACGAAGGTACTTACTCTCTCACCAATAAAAGCGAACGGCTCTCCGACTTGATTAAAAAGTCTGGAGGAGTAACGCAATTTGCCTATGTAAAAGGAGCCAAACTGGTGCGGCAAGCCAATGAAGAAGAATTGAAGCGCATGGGAGAGGTTCTGAAAATGATGAAGCGCGAAATGGAAATCAGTGAAAACGATTCACTGAAACTGGACTTGGATTCCATCTTCTCCGTAGGTATCGACTTGGAAAAAGCGCTCAAATTACCTGGCTCCAATGCCGATATCGTGCTTCGCGAAGGAGACAGGCTGATAGTGCCCGAATTTAACAATACGGTGAAAATCAATGGAGCGGTGATGTATCCCAACACAGTGGCTTTCAGCGAAGGCAAGAACGTGAAATATTATTTGAGCCAAGCCGGCGGATTTGCCAACAACGCCCGCAAACGAAAAGCTTTCATCGTTTACATGAACGGACAAGTGGCCGAAGTAAAAGGAACGGGAAGGAAAATGGTGGAACCGGGATGCGAAATCATCGTACCCTCCAAGACTAAGAACAAGAACTTCAGCAATGCATTAGCCATAGCCTCATCCGTAGGGTCACTGGGTATGATGATTGCCACTATTGCCAACTTGATGAAATAAGAATAGCCGTATGAATGAAAATAACGAATATAAGACCAGGGCACAAGAAGACGAGGAACTGGAGATTGACTTGATGGAGTATGTGCGCAAGTTGTGGAAAGCACGCAGAATACTCCTGAAAGCCGTAGGCATAGGCATTATTGTCGGCATAATCATTGCCGTCAGTATTCCGAGACAATATACGGTCAAAGTAACTCTCTCACCCGAATCGGGAAAGAGTAGCGGAGGAAACCTGTCGGGCATGGCAGCCATGCTGGGCATCGGCAGCATGAATCTGGGCAGTGATGCCGATGCGCTGAATGTGACGCTCTTTCCGGACATTGTGGCTTCTACCCCATTCGTCTTGGAACTGTTTAATACCCGCGTCACCACATTGGACGGCAATATAGATACGACTTTGGTTGCCTACTTGAGTGAACAAAAAGCTCCGTGGTGGAACATGATAATGGGTGCTCCGGGTGCAATCATCGGAGGCGTCAAATCTTTGTTTTCGGAAGACAAGGAAGAAGACAATACGGGCATGGACCCATTTCATCTCACCCGGGAACAAGCCATGAAGGTGGAAAGCCTACGTAGGGCCATCACTGCCAACGTAGATAAAAAGACTGGCATCACAACCGTATCGGTCACCTTGCAAGACCCGTTGGTGACTGCCACTATCACAGACACCGTAGTGGTGAAGCTTCAGGAATATATCACAGCCTACCGGGTGTCTAAGGCACAACAGGACTGCAACTATCTGGAGCAACTCTACAAAGAACGCCAACAAGAATATTATGCAGCCCAGCAGAGTTATGCCGCTTACATGGATGCCAACAAAGGAGTCATCCTGCAGAGCGCACTGACAGAACGTGAGCGCTTGCAGAACGAAATGAACTTAGCTTATCAAGTATATAGCCAGGTAGCTACCCAGTTGCAGGTAGCACGTGCCAAAGTGCAGGAAGCAAAGCCCGTTTTTGCAGTAGTAGAACCGGCCAGTGTGCCGTTACAACCTTCCGGTACAAGCAAAAAAATGATACTGCTCGGATTTGTATTTCTGGCAGTGGCCGGAACTTCCGTCTGGATTTTATTCGGGCGTGAGCTCTTCGAGAGCCTGAGAAAGGAACTGAATGCCCCGATAGAATAAAAAAGGACTAACCTTATAGAGATAAATAATATGAAATCAATTCGAGAACTTTACCGAATCGGTATAGGCCCTTCCAGCAGCCACACGATGGGGCCACGCAAAGCTGCCGAAATTTTCTTGTCCAAGCATCCTGAAGCCAAAGCTTTCCAAGTCACTTTGTACGGAAGCTTGGCTGCCACAGGCAAAGGACACATGACAGATGTAGCCATCATAGACACTCTGAAACCTCATGCACCTGTAGAGCTTTTATGGGAACCGCAAACCTTCCTGCCTTTTCATCCCAACGGAATGACATTCAAGTCAAAGGATGAACAGGGAACCGTGACCGACGAATGGACGGTGTTCAGCGTAGGCGGTGGTGCCTTGGCCGAAGAAGGACGCGAAAGCGGAACAACCCCCGACATTTATGGCATGACCCACATGAGTGAAATCCTCAACTGGTGTGAACGCACCGGACGTAACTACTGGGAATACGTGAAGCAATGTGAGGAAGAAGATATCTGGGATTATTTGGCCGAAGTGTGGAAGACGATGCGTGAAGCTGTAGAGCGCGGTTTGGACCAAGAGACTGTATTGCCCGGTCCACTGAACCTTCGCAGAAAAGCTGCTACCTATTATATAAAGGCTAAAGGCTACAAGGACAATCTCCGTTCGCGCGGACTGGTATTCGCCTACGCTTTGGCTGTAAGCGAAGAGAACGCTTCGGGTGGTAAGATTGTTACCGCACCTACTTGCGGCTCATGCGGCGTAGTGCCAGCTGTGCTCTATCACTTACAGAAGAGCCGGGAGTTTACGGATATCCGTATCATGAGGGCATTGGCCACAGCCGGATTGGTGGGTAACATAGTAAAACATAACGCATCCATCTCGGGAGCAGAAGCAGGCTGTCAGGCCGAAGTGGGCGTGGCATGCTCCATGGCATCGGCAGCCGCCAGCCAGTTGTTCGGCGGAAGCCCGGCACAGATAGAATATGCAGCCGAAATGGGATTGGAACACCATTTGGGCATGACCTGCGACCCGGTATGCGGTCTGGTACAGATTCCGTGTATCGAGCGCAATGCGTATGCGGCAGCACGCGCCCTGGACGCCAATATCTATTCAGCTTTTACGGACGGAGTGCATCGCGTCTCGTTCGACAAAGTGGTGGCAGTAATGAAACAGACAGGCCACGACATACCTTCGCTCTATAAAGAAACCAGTGAAGGCGGTTTGGCAAAAGATTATGAACAGATGGAATAAAATCCATCTGTTCTTGCTTTATGGATAAATTAACAGACTACTCTTTTTCCTCATTCTCCAAAGGCGGAAAGTCTTCCATATCTTCA
>JAUNIV010000125.1 GCA_030523385.1 Bacteroidales bacterium
CCTCTGACTTTAAAAAACGATAAGCAGTGGCATACAATAAACGGTTGTAACGATCAAAGACTACAGCAAAGGCATATTCTTTGCCATTGCGAAGATCGTCATATAACCTTTGATCGAAATCCGGATATTGATTCATAATTAAATGCTTTTTCTGTTTTTATAACAGCCAATTTACATGCAAAGGTACGATAAAAAATGAAATTGAGTGGAAAAGAGAGGTATTATTTAGAGTCTGTTTCTCCATCAGAAGGCTTTTCGTTATGTTTGTACCGAATTGATGTGAGAATATAAGAAAAGAGGGTATATCTTTTAGAGAAAGCTTAACCCTCTTTTCGTGCTACAATAAGATATAGACAAAGAATAGTTCAGAAATTACTTAATTTTTGTGTTGTACGTGTTTGCCCATTGGAGCAGGGACATTCTTTTGCTTTCGCCGATTCTATTTATTGTAACAGTTTCTTCTCCTTGATTGATTGTCCGATATTTCATCTTATATCCTTTCAGCGTTCCTTCTTTGTAACCGGGGGCATCCGTCAGCAGGAAAGACACGTAGCCCGGGTAACTGATGCTTTCCGGAGTATCTCCTTCTGCATTGTGGCGTAACTCTATAGTCAGGTATCCTTCGGCATCGGGTGTTGCATCTTCTTTTGCCACCAAACTGATACGGTGTGCTATATTCTTATTTGATGCCATGATTTGGAACTGCAAAGTGAGGTATTTCTCGCTTAGGCTGTGAGATACAATATAAATACCATCTTGTCCATATACATCTTCTTCACCTTCTCTCAGAAAATCAATGGGCTTAGTCAGTATCTTCATGACTACTTCGGTGATGCTGATGTACGGTCCTTTGCTGTTGGTTTGGCCATTGGGACTATCGGAGCCTACGTAGCGATAAAATATGCGCTGTCCCTCTTTGTTGGCGTCTGCGCGGGTAAGCATATCGGGATTTACCACGTATGCCAATTCACCGTTGTCTTTTTCGAGGACTGCCGCACCGGGCACTTCGCTTGCTGTGATTACGGTTGCCAAAGCCGCATTGTAAGTATTCCCCATATCTTGATTTATAGATTCCATATCGTCATCAAAACCTACACAAGACTGTGTAAACGGGAACAGCATGGACAACAAAGTCACAATCAATATAGTTCTTATTCTTTTCATTATCTTGTTCGTTGAATGGTTTTGTCCTTAAAATGCGGAGGTTCTCATTTTACTGCTTGCAGAAGTGTTAAAACTGTTTAAGCAAAAAAATATTCTTTTCGGATGCAGTATTTTTGCATTCCTGTCATTTACCTAATAAAAAGAAGTGTCACAAGCAATGAACGAAGCAGAATTGGCGGAACGTTGCGGCAAGGCTGATAACCTTGCACGCAAGCAACTGTATGAGCTTTATGCTCCGCAGCTGATGGCTATCTGTGTGCGTTATGCAGGTGACAGGGAAACGGCTCAAGACATTCTGCACGACGGCTTTTTGCATATTTTCCGTTCGTTTGGACAGTTTACATATAAAGGTGAAGGCTCTTTGAGGGCATGGCTGTCACGCGTTATGGTCAATGAGGCATTGGGCTACCTGCGAAAGAAAGCTTTGTCTTGTCAGGAAGTGGCAGTAGAACAGTTGCCCGATGTGCCGGATGATGAGGACGGCAATCTCGAACAAATCCCTCAGTCCGTCCTGATGCAGTTCATCCGTGAATTGCCCGATGGCTACCGGACAGTATTCAATTTATATGTATTCGAAGAAAAAGGACACAAGGAGATAGCCGCAATGTTAGGCATTACGGAGCATACCTCGTCGTCTCAATTTTATAGAGCCAAGACTTTGTTGATGAAAAAGATAAACGATTATAGAAAGAGGATTTAGATATGAAGGAAGAAAAAGACAAATGGATAGATAATTTCCGCAACCGGATGAAGGACTATTCGGAACCTGCGCCGGCCGACCTTTGGGACAGGCTGGAGGAGGAACTGGATGAGCCCCGAAAAGTAATCCCGATGCGGAGAAGATGGGAGGCAGTGGCAGCTGTGGCCCTGTTGGCGGTAGTCTCTTCGCTGACCGTGTTGTTCTGGCAATCGCCTTCGGCCGACTACATAGAACGACAATCGGCAGAGCTTGACAAGTTGCCTCAGCCCGATGAACTGAGAACGGAACCGGCTATGGCACAGATTCTTCCTGCAGCATCTTTCTCTGCGGACAGGCAGGCAAAGGAAACTCCTGTAGTGACGATAGCCGATGAACCCTCTTCGGTACAGACTGCCATCGCGGCCGAAGACAGAAACGACAAAGAAGAAACCATTGTCGAGGAACAGAAAGCGGAACAACCCGCACCGGAGATGAAGAAACGTTCTTCCGGACGTTCGTTCTATTCGGGTGCGAATACTTATGCATACGCCTCCACACGCAAGAAGCAAGACAAGAAATGGTCGGTGGGACTTTCTACCGGAAACGGTACATTTTCTTCGTCGGCACAGATGGATGGCTATCTGTCTTTGCCCGGAGGAGCGAGGAACGCATTGGCAAGTGACTCGTATGCAGCACAAAACAAGGAAGATATTGACAAGGTAGTGCAGTTTGCCAACCTGGCAGAAGGAGAGGAGGGACAGTCGGATGTGAAATACCACATGCCCGTAACGGTCGGACTTTCTTTCCGCTGGCAACTGACTGACTATTGGGCCATAGAAACAGGACTTACCTATACCCAACTCTCATCGGAAACCCGTTCGGGTGCCAAACAAAACAATTACAGTTGGGAAGACAAGCTGCACTATGTGGGCATTCCGCTGAAGGTGAACCGCACGATATGGGAAAACAAGCGGTTTGAAGTCTATGCTTCGGCCGGCGGCGCGGTAGAGAAATGTGTGTCGGGCAAGCAGACTGTGATGTGGAACACGGCTTCGGCAGTGATAGACGATTCGGAAACGGCCGAAACGGATATAAAAGTGAAACCACTGCAATGGTCATTGTCGGCAGCAGCCGGTGCGCAATTCAAGATAACCGACCGGATAGGTATTTATGCCGAACCGGGTGTGGTATATTACTTTGATGATGGCAGTAGCGTGAATACTATCCGTAAGGAGCATCCGTTTAATTTCAATGTACAATTGGGATTGCGATTGACTTTGCCGAAATAAAAAACAAGTTTTTATGGGGTGCTTATATAAAATATGTATATCTTTGCTCAGCTTTACGGTGTAGAATAAAAACAATATGAACAGAACTTTGGTATCTCCGTCTTTACTGTCTGCCAACTTTGCCAATTTGCAGGCAGATATAGAAAAAATAAATCAGAGTGAAGCCGACTGGTTGCACTTAGATATAATGGATGGCGTGTTTGTGCCCAATATCTCTTTCGGGTTTCCGGTGCTGAAGCATGTGGCAAAACTGTCACAAAAGCCACTGGACGTACACTTGATGATAGTCAGTCCCGAAAAGTTTATCAAAGAAGTGAAGGAATTGGGCACGATGATGATGAACGTGCACTACGAGGCATGTTCCCATCTGCACCGGGTAGTGCAGCAGATTAAGGATGCCGGCATGAAAGCGGCGGTGACGCTGAATCCTGCCACTCCGGTGATGCTGCTGACCGACATTATCGGCGAACTGGATATGGTGTTGCTGATGAGCGTCAATCCCGGCTTCGGCGGACAGAAGTTCATTCCTCATACCTTAGATAAGGTGAAGGAGCTGCGCGAACTGATAGCCCGTAGCGGTTCGCAAGCATTGATAGAAGTAGATGGCGGTGTGAATCTGGAGACAGGAAAGCAGTTGGTAGAGGCCGGTGCTGATGTGTTGGTGGCGGGGAATGCCGTATTCAAGGCTCCCGACATGATAGATATGATACACCAACTGAAGTCCCTTTGATTGACTCCCCGTTTGCGTGAAGAATTTTACGAATTTCATCTCATACCCTTTGTTCCGGCTGACCTTGTTTCTGGCGGCCGGAATCTTTTTATCCGATTGTTTCTCTCATGGCACCATGTCCCTTGCCGTTCCGGGCGTGGCTGCATGCGCATTGCTGGCAGGCATGTTTGTGTCTTATCGGAAGCAGAGGTACAATGTCCGTTGGCTGTTTGGTGTCATGAGTTGTCTGTTCATGTTCTGTGTGGGGGCTTTGCTGGTGCAGCACCGATGGAGGGAGGTGCTCTATCAGTGGCCTGCCGAAAGCAACCTTTATCAAGGAGTTATTGTGGAAGCCCCGCAAGAGAAAGCCAAAACCTACCTGTGTAAAATGGAGGTGGAGAGCCGCATGTCGGCCGATAATCCTGTTCCCGTATCTCGTACCTTATTGATATATATAGCCAAAGACAGTCTTTCGGCTACCCTACAATGCGGAGATTGTCTTCGCTTCTATGCACGTGTGAGCCAACCTCTTCCGACAGGCATTCCCGGAGACTTTGATTATTCATCCTATTTGTACAGGCATCAGGTCAGTGGTACGGCCATCGTCTTTTCCGGCCATTGGCAACTTTGCGGACAGCGTTTGCCGCTTACGTGGAAGCAACGGGCGGCAGCCTGGAGGGAACAAATCCTGTCGTACTATCGTCAATGGGGATTCACGGGTGACGAGTTTGCCGTACTTTCGGCTTTGACTGTGGGCTATAAGGAAGAACTGAGCGATGAATTGCAAGATACTTACCGAACGGCAGGAGTCAGCCATGTGTTGGCCTTGTCGGGGATGCACGTAGCTATCATTTGGGGATTGCTTGCCTGGCTGATGCGTCCGTTGGACAGAACCCGTTTGTTGAGTTGGGTGAGGTGTATAGTCATTGTTCTGTTGTTGTGGGGCTTCGCTTTTCTGGTAGGTCTGTCGGCTTCGGTAGTCCGGGCAGTGGTGATGTGCATGCTCATGACGGTGGCCCGTGCAGCCGGGGGACGTGCATTCTCCATGAACACGCTGGCCGTTGCCGCATTCTTCATGTTGCTCTATAATCCCTTTTATCTGTTCGATGTAGGTTTCCAACTTTCGTTCCTGGCCGTCTTTTCCATCCTGCTGATTTATCCGCCGTTGTATCGCTGCTTCACGTTCCGTTATTCCCTGTTGCGCTATGTTTGGGGAGTAACGGCGGTTTCGTTGGCAGCTCAGTTGGGCACGGCTCCGTTGGTCATTTATTATTTCTCTTATTTCCCCGTTCATTTCCTGCTGGCCAATCTGATAGTCGCACCTTTGGCTTTGCTTATCATCTATGGGGCAGTGGCAGTCATTGTTCTTTCTCCTTGGGCCTTGCTGCATGTCTGGGCAGTGGCAGGACTGAATGGTTTGATCCGTTTCCTGAACCATAGCATGCAGTGGGTAGAGCATTTGCCTTTGGCAGAATATGGCAGTGTCCGCATCTTTGTTTTTCAAGTCTGTCTTTTATATCTTTGGGGAGGATTGTTATGGGTGTATATCCATCGGCGTTCGCGCAAAGTCCTCATCGGATTGTTGGTGGTGGCTGATTTGTTTGCAGGCAGCGTGTTCCATCGGTATTGCTTTTGCGAGGAAGAACCACGTTTGTACTTGTCGCGTTCTCAGGTGAGGGGTGTTTCGGATGACGAGTTGTGGCAACGCGAAGGTATTTATAGCTACAAGGGCATTACCGTGTGCCTGCTGACTGACGACCGTTGGCAGAACAAAACGGCAGAAACCTTACTGGATGTGGACTACCTGTATGTGTGCAGGGGCTATCGGGGGACACTTGCTTCGTTGCAACAGTTGTTCCGCATCCGCAAGGTAGTGCTGGATGCTTCACTAAGCGACTACAGGCTGAGCCGTTTGAGGGAAGAATGCGAAAGTATCGGATTGGAATATACGGATCTTTCCGCTGAAAGTGCTTATCAACATCTGCCGGTGTGGTAAAACATGTTGGCAGATGTTGTGAGGGACTCTAAGCTTGATATTTTAGAGATATTACTTTATTTTCAATATTCATGCCGTTTTTTCGAGACTTCTCCGTATCTTTGAGCCATAACTTAACCTACAAACAGATAACAATGAAACGAATTATCATTCATTTCTGCCTTGCATGGCTTGCGGTAGCATCTTTTGCTGCCGACAAAGTGATTGAAATGCGGAGCTACGGCCTGCTGCCCGACACGCGCGAGAACCTTTCGCCCCTGCTGCAAAAAGCATTGCTGGACATCAAATCACAGGCAAAGCCCGAAGACCGGATAACCTTGCTCTTCGAGGCCGGACGTTACGATTTTCATCCCGCAGGGGCTGCCGCTCGCGAATATTACATCTCCAACCACGACCAGGACAACCCGAAGGCGGTGGGCATTCCGTTGGAGGACTGGCAGGGACTGACGTTGGACGGACAGGGAGCCGACTTCGTGTTCCACGGGCGTATGCTCCCGCTTTCCTTGCTGCGCTCCGAAGGCTGTACGCTGAAAAACTTCAGCATCGACTTTGAGACACCCCACATCACTCAGGTGCAGGTCTTGAAGAACGATGAAGGC
Organism: Bacteroidales bacterium; assembly: GCA_030523385.1. Lineage (GTDB taxonomy): Bacteria > Bacteroidota > Bacteroidia > Bacteroidales > Bacteroidaceae > Phocaeicola. Next base: position 6,437 of record JAUNIV010000125.1, read on the forward strand.
GGCATCACCTTCCAGCCGGCTCCATGGGTGCAGTGCCGCATCAACGAGAAGGGATTTTTTGAGAGCTACGGAGAAGGATGGGCCGACGTTCCGCAGTGGGCTATAGCCTTCGAGGAGAAAACCAAACGTCTGGTGTATCAGACGAGCGACTTGTGGTGTCCCATGGACGGTGTGAGCGAAGTCTCGCCGCGTGCCTATTTGGCTCCGCAGTGGAAAGACAGCCGTCTGCTGCCCGGCACGGTGGTGGCATTGCGCACCTATCACCGTCCTGCACCGGGCATCTTCTTAGCCGAAAACAAGGACACGCGCTTGCAGAACGTGAAAGTGCATTATGCCGAAGGCATGGGATTGCTGGCGCAACTGTGCGAGAATATCACGCTGGATGAGTTTGGCGTATGCCTTCGGGGCGACAACGACCCGCGTTACTTC
>JAUNIV010000126.1 GCA_030523385.1 Bacteroidales bacterium
CTCCCGCCATGAAGCTGTTGCTGAAAGTACCCATCATCAATGACAAGATAAAGGCCACCGTGCGTGAACAGATGATCAATGCTTTCGGAGGCAACTTCTATGAAATAATCGTGGGCGGAGCTGCTTTCAATCAAGAGATAGAACAATTCCTGAAGAGCATCGAATTTCCCTATACCGTGGGCTATGGCATGACGGAGTGTGCCCCCATCATCTGCTACGAAGACTGGAAACGCTTCAAGTTGGGTTCTTGCGGAAAGGCAGCTCCACGCATGGAAGTGAAGATACTCAGTCCCGACCCTCAGCGCATCGTGGGAGAAATCGTGTGCAAAGGACCGAACGTGATGTTGGGATATTACAAGAATCCCGAAGCCACGGCCGAAGTGCTGGAACCGGACGGCTGGATGCACACCGGCGACTTAGGTATCATGGATGCCGAAGGGAATATCACCATCAAGGGACGCAGCAAAAACATGTTGTTGGGACCGTCGGGACAGAACATCTATCCGGAAGAGATAGAAGACAAGCTGAACAACATGCCTTATGTGTCTGAAAGCATTGTCATCCAGCAGGCCGACCACCGACTGGCTGCATTGATTTATCCCGATTTCGACGAGGCATTTGCCAACGGCCTGGACAATGAAGGCATAGAAAAGGTGATGGAAGAAAACCGCATCAATCTGAACACAGAATTGCCGGTTTATTCTCAGATAGCTCGCGTGAAGATTTATCCGGAAGAGTTTGAAAAGACTCCGAAGAAGAGCATCAAGCGTTTCCTTTATCAGGAGATAAAATAAGATGCACGTATGGGAATGAATTTTCACGGTATCAAATACTTTTTTTGACCGTATCAAAATTATTTTTTAAAGGACGAAAAAAGTTTTTTAAAGGGTGGAAATTATCTTACATCCGCACCTAAAATAAAAAGTGACGAAGAGTCCTGAGCAACGCTCAGTTTCTTCGTCACTTTCGTTTCCATGAATGATACTTGTATGTTTTATTGTGCTGTCAGTTCAAACACATGGCTCTGTCCTTCTTTCGGTGTAAGAACATTGAGTCCCACTTTCATCAGATAGTCGCCACTGTATATCTTTCCGTCTTCCGAAGTAACCTCCTTAGCCGGTTGTCCCGGTGCCAAGGTATTGTCCTGCGGCATAAGGTTGATCTCCGTCACCTTATACATGCGCCCGGCATCCAGTCCTTGCAGACGTACGGCAGGTGTCTTTCCCTGGAAGCGCGGATGCAAGTCGTAAGCAAAGAGCACAGCCTTTGATTTGTCGGTCGATACGTAGTTCACGGCCATGTGGTCGGTCTCGTAAGGAGAGATGAGGCGATACTGCTCACCGTCGAGGATAACCGGCTTCAGGCGATGGAAGTTGTCAACTGCTGTACGACAGAAGTCCAGTTCTTCGGCAGTCATGCTCTGCAGGCCTATGTCGAATCCGAGCTTACACATGCTTGCCACGTCAGTACGGAACTTCACGCTGGTAGTCTTGCTCCAGTTGGTCACGTGTGCAGCCATAGCCTTTGCAGGGAAGAACTTAGACATGCTCCACTGTATGTAAAGGCGTTCGTAGGGATCGGTGTCGTCAGAGCACCAAAATTCGGTGAAGTACTTCAATGATTCGTAGTCGCAACGTGCGCCGCCACCCGAGCAAAGCATGATGGGCAGATTGGGATAGTTTTCCTTCACACGACGCATTACGTTATACACACCGCGCACGTGGTCAATGTAGAGGTTGCCCTGATTGTCTTTCAGATAAGGAGAATAGATATTCGTGATGGGGCTGTTGCAATCCCACTTGAAGTAAGCCAGTTCGGGGTTCTCCTTCATCAGATTATCAACTACACTGTACACATAGTCTTGCACTTTGGGGTTAGCCATATCGAGCACGAGCTGATTGCGGTAGTAATAAGTCTCGCGGTTCGGCAGGCGGATGGCCCAGTCGGGATGCTTCTCAAAGAGTTCGCTCTTCGGGTTCACCATCTCCGGTTCAATCCAGATACCGAATTTCACTCCGGCTTCTTTAGCCGACTTCACCAATGCAGGCACTCCATCGGGCAGTTTGGAGCGTGTTGCCTCCCAGTCGCCCAGTCCGGCATGGTCGTCTTTGCGCGGATACTTGTTGGCAAACCATCCGTCGTCGAGCAGGAACATATCTACACCCAGGTCTTTAGCTTCCCGCATCAGGGCAGCAAGCGATTCCTGATTGAAGTCGAAGCCCGTGTTCTCCCAGTTGTTGAGCAAAGTCAGTCGGTCGCCCATACCGTCGTTCAGCTGATAGCGGCGTGCCCAGTCGTGCAGGTTGCGGCTTGCCTGGCTTGTACCGTTGTCGCTCAGTGTGAAGATAAATTCGGGAGTCGTGAACACGGTGCCCGGCTGCAACAGATAGTCGGAAGCGTATGGATTGATGGCGGGGATGACGCGCAAGTTGTTCACGTTGTCCACTTCGAAAGTCAGGCTGAAGTTACCGGTCCATCCGATGGTGCCCAACATCACGCGGCCTTCGCTCTCGCGTGCCGGTCCGTCGAAGCCCAATTCGAAGAACGGCTCTGCCTGCATGGCTGCACGGCTGCCCAATTTAGTATCGACTACCTTCTTGCCGAATTGCAGTTCCTGTGTGGCAGGCTGTCCTTCCTTTGCCCAGTCGCCGTGATATTCGGTCAGGAAATAGCTCTGTGCATTGAAGTAGAGCATGGTAGAGGCATAACGCCAGATGGTTACTGCCTTCTTTTCGTTGTGCTTTATCTCGCTCCATGCCTTGATGACGTTCTCTTTGGCGTATGCTATGTAGTGCAGCGTCACATCTACGGGATATTGGTCATCGCTCAGGCGGATGGTGGTTTCGGTGCCGCCGTCCACTGCTTTCTGTTCGGACGATACGTATTTGAGCATGGTGCTCATATTTCCATCGTTGTGTGTGATGGCTACGGCAGGCTCGAAGTAGTCTTCATTGCCCGATCCGGCATACACTTCCCAACCGCGACGGCTGATACTTCCATCGGAACCGGCATGCACATACCAGTCGAAGTTTTGCAGGTCGGCCTCATGGAGCAACTTGTCTCCGTAATACACCTGGTAGAGTCTTCCGTTGTCTGCCACTTGCAGCACCAAATCGGTGTTGTCTGTAGAAATGCGGATTACTTTCTTCTCCGCTGCATGGACGTAAGCCATGGTCAAAATGGCTAAAAGCGTCAAAAATACTTTTCTCATGGTAATTTGAATATAGTTATTTGGTTACAAATATAATTATTTTTCGTTTCCTTAGAAATTCAGGCTGGCACTAAATTCCAGCGTAAAGGGACGCAGGTAGTTACCGCTCATGTAGTGGTTGCTAAACTTGCTTGCTTCATCCTTGCTCAGCAGTTCGGCACCGTTGATGGTTCCGCTGGCACCTTTCTGATTGAGGAAGTTTACCACGGTAGCACCCAATGAGAGGTGTTTGTTCACCTTCCAGTTCACTCCGCCGAAGGTTTCCCAACGTCCGTTGAAGTAGAGGGCATTCGTCAGGTTGGCGTATGTCTTGCCGAAGTAGCGGAAGCTGAGCCACAGACGCAGGTCGGGAGTGATGTTGTAGCTGGGGTCTATCTCTGCAAGTATCTGCGGGATTTCCTTCACGATGTTGCCGTTGGCATCCAGGTCGGGCACACCTGCAAAAGGCGACTTGATAAAGTAATTGCTGTATGTCGGCTTCTGGTAAGTGAACAAGGCGTGCAGGTGGAATCCCTTGAAAGGATCAACTTCTGCCGATGTGGTCCATCCGATAGTCTTGATGTTATAGATAAGCAAGGTGGTTTTGGACTGCGTAGTACCCGGATTGGTCACATTCTGCTGGTCGATGTTGTTTGACTTCGAGATGTAAGTCACCATGGAGGTGAGGTCAATCCAATCGTTCTTGAAGAAGATTCCGCCACGAATCAAAGGAATGGTGACGCGCTTGTATTGTTCTTCGGTAGGTCCTGTTCCGGCATACTCATTGATGCGCGGGAAGCGGGTGGCTACGGTAGCATCGGCTGTCAGACCGAAATGGTTGGTCAGCTTATAGGTAGCCTGTGCGGTGGCTGCATAGTTCAGCTTGTCCTTCACTACCTTGTGGGGTTCAATCCGTGCGGTAGTAGTTTCACCTGTCTCACTGTTAGTGTAGGTATGCGTATCGCCAATGTGGAAACCGGAGTAGCGTTCGTAGGGTATTTGGTCGGCCGACATGCGGTAGTATTCCAGACGGGCACCGTAGTAGAGGTTCAGGCGCGGAGTTACTTGCCAGTTGTCGGTCAGGTAGAGGGCCAGCTTGTTCTCATATCCTTTGGTATATTCGGGGCTAAGTTCGTTGAATCCACGGAACTTGCTGCTGGAACCATCGGAGGCTGTCAAGGTAAGGATTTCGGGATATTCGGTCACGGTAGCTGTCCATTGGAAAGAAGATGAGTGGTAGTTGAGGTAGTAATACCATTCGTTCAATCCTAAGCGCAGGCTGTGGTTGCCCATCTGTTTTTTCAATTCAGAAGTCAGCAAGGCATTCTGTACTTTGCCGAAGTGCAGCCAAGTGCGGCGTCCTTCCACCAGTCCGGTGTAAGCAGAGCCATCGTCCTTGAAGAGTCCGTCGGCAGCCGTAGCCTCGCTGATGGTACTTCCGCCAAAGTCCACGTAGTTGGCTTCGGGCGCATTCATGTATTTGGCATCGAGGTTCCACTTCAAGCCATTCTCAAAAGTATAATCGAAGAGCATGGCCACTTCGTGAGCCTTGTTGCCGGTCACGTCGCCAAATCGTCCGCTCTTCATTTTGCCGTCCATCACGTCCATGTATTCAAAGCGTCCGCCTTCGGGAGCGTATGAAGATGTTCCCAACTTGAAGCCCGGTATCTCTTTCACGCTTCCGTCGCCCACATAAATGAAGGGTGCGGCATTGACCATGGAGCCGAGGGCATGGCTTTTGGAATACTTATAGATGACCGAGAACTTGCCGCGATTGTTGTTGAACAGGCGGGTAAGTCCGGCATGGTATATCTGAGTGCGGTCACTGAAATCCTCGAACTTAGGGTCGAAGCTGCCCGGGTCGAAGTTTTGGTAAATGGAAGCCGTGTAAAGCCAACGGTCGCCTATGCCGCCGGACACGTTCATATCTACATTCTGCCATCCGAAGTGGTTGGTGTGATAGTTGATGACACCCTTGAATTCTTTCTGTCCCAACTTAGAATAGGAATCTACGGAATAAGCAATGTTTCCGGTCTTGATGGCAGACTCCGAAGGACTCATCAGCCCTACTTCTCCCAAACTGGCATCGCTGCGCCAATGGGTAGCGAGCTTATGCACTGCCGAAGAATAGACAGCGGGCAGACCGTTCTCATATACATTCACATCTTCACTGGGCAAACCAATCTGGATTTCGCGTGGCTTGTTGGCATCCGAAGCGTTGAGCATCACGTTGCGCTCTTCGCCTTTTGTTTCTTTTTTAACAGTAGTGGTATCGGCAGGTTCTGCTTTGAAAGAAACAGCCGAGGCTGCCGAAGAACTTAAAAACAATGCTGCCGAAGCTGCAAAGAAAAGTCGATTTACTTTCATAATATTATTTTTTAAAGTGAATATTCAAAGGTTCGCGTCCGACTAAGCTTGTTTCCCTCATCGGACGGAGCAAAATTAGAGACTATCTTCCGGTCTTGTTTATGCCGGTAGCAGTCAAGTAGATGGTAAGGAGACGTATTTAAAAGAAATTTCTTTAATAATCAACGATTTATCATCACCTGTTTTAGGTATTTCAAGTAGGTTTACTTGTATATTAAGGAAAGTTTTTCTACATTTGCCGACAGCTACTTTTAATCCTGTTGACCTATGAAAAGATACTTATTGCCGGGAGTACTCACTCTGCTTGTCCTCTTATCGGGCTGTACCACAAATTCAGCCGATAAATACAAGGAACTGGATCAGGCCCTAAGCCTGCGCCCCGAATACTCTGCCCATAAAGAGGCACGCATAGACAGCTTGAAACGGCTAATCTATCCGCAAATGGACAATGACAAACTGTTTCAGCTATACAATAATATATATAAGGAGTACCACACCTACCGTTTCGACTCCGCCATGCACTACGTGGACAAGGCAGCAGAAGTGGCACAGCGCATGGGGAATGCCGCCTACCGGGACCTAAGCACCATACACCGCTCCATCCTGCTCTCTACTTCGGGCTACTTCAGCGAGTCCATACACAATTTGGAACAGATAAACTCGCATACGCTGGACGATGAACTGCGTGCTGAATATTACACCGCCTGCGAATGGGCCTACAGCATGTGGGCGGAATATTCTGCCGACCAGGTGTATGCGCCCGAATACTACCGGAAAGAGATGCTCTACCAAGACTCTTTGGCAAATATCCTGCCCGAAGGTTCTTCCTTCCACCATTATTGGAAAGCAGAAAACCTCTATCGACACAAGCAATATGCCGAAGCAAAAACGCACTACGAACAGGCACTGGTGGGAACGCCCATCAACATACGCCTCTATGCCATGACCACTTTCGGACTGGCACTGATATACTCACAGTTAGGCGAATGGGACAAGTATGAGGAATATCTCATCAAAGCCGCCATATCAGACCAAGTATGCCCGCTGAAAGAAAACCTGGCACTGCAAGAACTGGCACTCTTTATTTTCGATGACGGCAAAGGAGACATGGCACGCGCCAACCGCTACTTAGGCTATTCGATGGAAGATGCACAGTTCTATAACAACCGCCTGCGCATGCTGGAGATTGCCCAGAAGTTTCCTTCCATCGTCCTCTCCTACCAACAACAGAACCTCAGCAAAAGCCGGCGGCTGCAAGCATCGCTTATAAGCATCAGCCTGCTGTCCGTAG
>JAUNIV010000127.1 GCA_030523385.1 Bacteroidales bacterium
TTATTTTTAATATTGGAATCAGAGAGCCAACTACTGATTCGCATGAATAATAATTATATAGCGTAACTATTAGTAACGATGCTGCATGGCTGTTACTAACGGTTACGCTTCATCGTTACTAATCCTTATTGCAACCACCACGGTTTGTCGGAGATTTTGTCACTACCCCCGAACTGCTCTTTCAATGCTGTTTCCACATTGGCGGCATTGTTGTTGTATTCATCTTGCGGATACATCCACCTGTAGGGCAAGCTGACACCTTCAGCCCGACGGAAGTCCGGATAACCCGTGCGGAGGGCTTCATAATAAGGTAACCACACACCTCCCTGCAAGAAAGTGGGAAGGTATTTCTGCATGGCGATACGCTCTATCTTCTCGTCGGCAGAAAGGCCGGAAGAGTAGGCCACCCGTTCACCTTTCAAATAGGTTTCAGCCGCATCGGCAGTAAGATAGGCAGCCACATCCGTGGCATAAGTGCGGTAGAAATCGAAAGATGCTTTCACTGCCGATTCGTAATAAGCTTTGTCGTCTCCGGCTATCCATCCGCGAACCACAGCCTCAGCCAAAATCAGCTGCTGCTCCGTATAACCCAACAGAATCATCGGCTCGTTGGTAGGAGTCTGATAATAGCGGGTGGCAGGCTTCGAGCAGTTCCCGGCCACGGCCTTGTCATTCACCAGGCTGTAGGGCACGGCGGGGTCTCCACCGTCATAGGAAGTGAAATCATCCACAGCTTTGCCTTCCTTTTCAGCATTCGGTGTCTGCGTAGCGATGGCAAACAGACGGGGGTCGCGACGTTCGGCCAGTGCGGCTATATAGGTGGAGTCCATGAATCGGCCCGACCCGAAATCGCTGTCGTTGAAATAAGGATAACGGTTGTTCTGTTGGTCCAGATAGACCAGTTGCCCGTTGTCTTCCGCTCCTTCCATCAGCGGTTTTCCGGCCACGATGGCAGCAAATTCCGATTTCACGTCGATATCGCCCACCTTCGTTTTGCCGGACAGTGTCATGAGAATACGCAGACGATAGGCATTAATCAGCTTGCGCCAGCGAGTCAGGTTGCCATTGTAGATAATGTCACCCGTAATGATGTCGTGGTTGTTCTCCAGCAAGGCATCCGCTTCTGCCAGTTCCTTCAATATACCCGCCATGACCGTTTCCTGAGAGTCGTATGCAGGTTGGTAGTTTGCTTCAGTTTCGGCTTTCAGCGCATCTGTATAGGGGATGCTGCCGAAATCCATAGACAAATGAAAGAAATAGTTGGCGCGAAAGAACAGGGCCAATGCCCGGTAGGCACTCCCCTCTCCGGCTTCTTCGGCCAGTTTGGTCACGTCGCGCAGGTTGCCGTAGTAATCAAAGTCTCCCCGCGTCCATTTATATACCTGATAGCGGCTTTCGCCCGAAGTAAGAATCAGCATCTTCGTCGCATGACAGGCGTCAGAGCTTGTCTGATTGAAAGCCGTATAAGCAACGCCCGTAAGCAGCAGGGCCGGATTGGTGGTCGTGGCATGATTGGGATCCACGTTCATCTCCTCCAGGTCGATACAAGAGCTTGTCATAAGGAGTGCGGCCAGTAAAGAAGCCGCGGATTGTATGTACTTTTTCATCTTCGTAAATGTTTAGAATTTAACATTGGCACTGATGCCCACATAGCGGGCAGAGGGGTCTTGTAAGTCACCGTCGCTGGCTCCGAAGTCCGGGTCCAGATAAGGTGTCTTCTTCCAGACAGCCAGGTTGTTGCCAAACAGGGTCACGTCCAGTCCTTTGATGGTGTTCGACCGGATGAGTTTCGTCAGGTCATAGGTCACAGCTACTCTTCTCAGTTTCAGAAAAGAACGGCTGAAGGTATTGGCAAACAGTTCGTTCTCGCTGGTGCGTACCACGGCACGATAAGGATAGTTCTGCGCCCATGTCTGTATGTTCACGGCTGTTTCGTTCTTCCGATAGACACGCGTGTCTGATGTGATGTTTCCGTTTACATCGTAAGTCACTTCGCCACTGACTACGTTCACCCCATCGGGCACGTAGATGGCCTTTCCGCCGTTATCATATTCTTCCTGTCGATACATGGTGGATTTCGGGTGTTTTCCTCCCCACCACATTTTCTGCGTGGTAGTAGATACCAGCGTACCTCCTATAGAACCATCAAGGTCGATGTTGATGATGAAGTCGCGCACTTTGAATGTATTCTGCAAACCGAAACGCACATCCGGGTCACGGTTTCCTATCTTAGTCTTGAAAGCACTCAGCGTAGGAAGTCCTGTGTTGGCATCCAGAATCAGTTGCCCGTCCGGTGTCTTTTCCCATTCGGTGGCATACATGGCATCAGCCCGATCGCCTTTCTTCAAGTCGCCAAACTTCTCCTGACCTCCGTAGATTTCGGCCAGCTTGCGGATATTGCTGCTCCAGTTGGTGGTCACGTTCCAGGTCAGATTCTTGTTCTTCAATGGAGTGGCAGACAAAATCAGTTCGAAACCATCGGTGGTATATTTGTTGCCGTTCACATAGCGTGTGGTGAATGCAGAGGCCGATGATACGGGCAGTGCGATGATGCTGTTCTCATCCAGAATGTGATAGTATGTCAGATCAACCCCGATGCGATTGCGCAGGAAGGAGGTGGAAAGTCCTATTTCGTAAGACGTTGTCTTTTGAGGAAGGATGTTGGCATTGAGCAGGGTGCCCGGATAGGTCACAGATGGAGTGCTCCCGTATAGTATTCCGTTGGAATAAGTAGCATAGAGTGAATAAGGGTCGAGGTCACTGGACACCTGTGCCCATGCTCCGTTCACCTTCAGATAATCCATCCATGCGGGCAGTTTCACGTACTCATTGACCAATGTACTGAGCGACACAGAGGGATAGAAATAAGAATTGTTTCCTTTAGCCAACGTAGAAGACCAGTCGTTACGTCCTGTGAAGGTGAGGAACAGAGCCTCGAACAGGTCGATGTTTACCGAACCGTACACACTCTCGATGGCTTTTTCGTTCAGTGAGTTGGTTGCACTGACCGGATTCAGGCTGTTACCTAAGTTGTAAACCCGCGGCACAATCAGCCCGTCGGTACTCTGTGTCTGTTGACGTATCTGTCGGTAGTAAAGAGAGGTTCCGGCATTGACGGTGAGCGTGAAATCGCGGTTGAAGGCACGTGTGTAGGTAGCCAGGAAGTCGGTGTTGATATCCAGTTGCTCCGTGTTCCATGTCTTGTAATCGCCGTTGCGAGAGTCGCCATAGTTCATGTAAGACTTAGGAACCTTCATATCCTCGAATGTGCTTTCCAGTCGTCCGGCTGCACGTCCTTGCAGGGTCAGTCCCGGCAACACATCCCAATTCAGTTTCACCTGTCCGTTCATGGTGTTTCGGTCGTGCTTCTGCGTCAGTTCGTTGGTAGCGAAGTAAGGATTATTGTACCATGCGTAATTATAGTTGGCCTGGCGCACACCGTCTGAGTCCGGCCGATAGTAATGTTCGGCCAGTTCCTTGCCGTTCACGTCATTGCCCATCCAAAGCAAAATGGTGTACATGTGGTTTTTAGGACCGTAGCCATATCGCGGATAGTTGGGAGAATATACCTTATTATAAGAGAGGTTGGCAGAGAAAGTAACCGAATTGCTCAGGTTATACATACTGTTGAAATTCAGTCCTCCCGTATAAACAGACGTGTTAGGCACCTGTCCGCGCTGGCTGGAGAAGTCGCCATTAAAGTTATAGTTGGCTTTCTTACTCTTGTTGGCCACTGCAAAAGTCACTTTGGTGATGACTCCCGTGCGCAGAAACTCCTTCAGGTTATCGTGTGCTTCCCACGCAATGGGTACTCGTTCGTATTTGGACTGATCATCGTAGATAGTGCCCGACACATCTCCCCACCAGGGAATAGTCTCTCCGGTTTCCTTATTGCGTATGGGGCTGTTCCATTGGGCTATCATCTGTCCGTCGAAGCGCGGTCCCCACGTCATATCACCGTCTGATATACCTCCGTCTGCTCCATCCCAAAAGGCATATTGTCCATTAGAGCCCGAACCGAATTCGGTTTGTGTTTCGGGGAATACGGTAAATCCGGCAGTCACCATGCTCGATACCCCGGCCGTCACTGTGAGTCCCTCTTCTTTCGCCAGTTTGGTAGAAATAAGGATAGCTCCGTCCTTACCCCTCGAACCATACAAGGCTGCGGCAGCCGTTCCTTTCAGCACATTGATGCTTTCTATATTTTCGGGCGAAACATCGAACAAATCGGATTCCACGGGCACTCCGTCTATAACCATCAGCGGTGTTTTGCCACGCAGCGAGAAGCTGGGTGCCTGAAAGATACCTGTAGGGTTGTTCACTGTCAGTCCGGCCACTTGTCCGGACAAGGCATTACCCACATTCACCGTTCCGGGTTGGTTCAGCGCTTCCGTATTGACTTGTTGGGTGGTATATCCCAACTTCTTTTTCTGCTGCTTGATGCCGATGGCAGTCACCACCACTTCGTCGATAGCCTGCACGTCATCGTTCATGGTCACATTGATGACGGTTTGTCCGTTCACCTGCTTTTCCACCGGTGCATAGCCGATGTAGGAAAAAACCAGCGTACCATCCTTAGGCACCTCGATAGAGTAACGTCCATCTATGTCGGTCACAGTTCCTACCGTACTGTTTTTCACTACGATGCTGGCTCCGATGATTACATCCGACTGATCCCGCACCACACCTGTCACCTGGATGTTTTGCGCCTTTGCGCAAAGGCATAGCAAGGCCATTACAATGGCCAGGCATTGTTTCGTTTTCATAAGTTTGTTATTATAACTTTTTGATTATCGTTCAGAACGAAGCGTTTAGTAGATATTGACCAGATGAACACGGTGAAACACATCCAGCAACGATGAGGCATCTTTCTTGTTATCCTGCAAGGCCGATTCAAAGGAGTCGGTATCGGAGTCTATGGCAGCCAGAGCTACTTTCAATACATTGGTAAGTTCGGCTTCCGCCTTTTCTTCCGTCATTTCTTCTTTTCTCACCTGGCGGTTCAGTTCTTTTTCTATCGTTCGCACCGCATTATAAATGTCAGGCTTGCGGATAACCGTACGTCGGGTAGGGTCACCGGGCACCACCTCTTCCTTCACCACGTAGATTTCTTTGAATGAATCATATAAGAAAGCCACTCTTTTCCCCAACTTATGGCTGGAGTTCAGTACGGCAAGATCGGCAGGGGTCGGTTCTTCTTGTGCCAAATAGAATTCCCATGTTTCGGCTTTCATCGGAGCAGCTTCCGCTACCTTTACACTCTTCTCATTTACCGGTCGAAGCGAAATCTCCGAAGCATGCAAGCTTGACAGGCCAATGCCTAATAAAGCAACCATTAAAATACTGTTCTTTTTCATAAAACTTGTTTTATTGTTTACGGATGCAAAGGAACAGTATGAGTGTTTCAAGAATGATACGAAAAGACGAAAAAGGTGTGACAGTGATTTTTATTTGAGGTGTATAGCCAAAAAGTCTTTCAGAGGCTGCAAAGCTTCAGCATTCAAATCCCAAAAATCTGTATTATCAATATTCATATCACCTTACCTCTATTTCCTGATTAATAGAATAATCCAAACTCTTCAATGAATAGTGATAAGCTTTCAACTCATCATCTGAGGTTTTCAATAATTTAAACGTAGCTACTTTCTTGTCAAATTTATCAAGCGCAGCATCTCGAAGTCCTTTTATCGAGTCTATATCATGTGTTGTTATAAATAATTGAGTATTGTTCTTAATTGCCGCATTAATAAGGACGTTCCACAGATTGCGCATGACGGAATAATGAAAGCCATTACTAATTTCATCGACAAGCAAAGCCCCATCCTTACAATCATAGACAGTTGTCAGAAGAGAAACAATCTTTCTGGCACCATCTCCCAACATATTGACAGGAATACGTTTTGCCAATCCCACATCTACAAGCATTTCCCTGTCTGTAAAAATGAAATCTTTAACGCGCGGTTCTATTATCTTCAATCCTTCCACAATGAAATGTTCATCCTTATTCTGAAGAATATTCTTCAGACCTTGTATGGAAGCACTGAAATCATATTTAGGACTTAAATAAGTGCATCGCAACGACTCTACATAATGTTCGGGGACAACACGAGTGGCATTGGTCGAATCTGTAGAATCAAAACGAAGTTGAGAAACAAATGATTCGTCATTAATCCTAAAGTCAAATTTCAACCCATACTTACCTTCTTCCACATTCGAAAGGATATTGGCATCATCCGCATTGAGAGATACGCTATCTTGATTTTGCTCAAAAAGATTGATTCTTAAATCACGCTTCTCTTCATTTTCCATCCGAATATGAATAGGTTGGGCTGAATCTAAATTATAGAAATCCAATTTGAGATCATCCAAACGAGCTTTACTATAACCACGCATAAAATTCACATGAAGAGAGAGCAATGGATTCGACAATCCACTGACTAAAAACAAAGATTCAAGCAAAGAAGACTTGCCGCAATTATTCTTCCCAAAGAAAAGATTTATCTGCTTAAAGCCTTCTATAGAAGCATATTTTATGCCCCTGAAGCGTTCTATTTCAATTTTGCAAAACATTGCTTTTGTAATTTCTCCATATAAATATAGGGCAAAGTTAATCCAAATATCCATTACAAGCGCGAAGTTGGCATTGTTTTTTCTATCCCATGCTCCATTTTAGTAAAATTTTGGAGTTATCTAATGAAAGAGCTATGCCCTATAATCTAAAAACAACCGTTTTATTTCGACATATAGGAAAAAGCATTATCTTTGCACTGAATAACAGATTGAAATAGCATGAGTAGATTTATCAACCCTTTTACCGATTGGGGTTTCAAGTTTATTTTTG
>JAUNIV010000128.1 GCA_030523385.1 Bacteroidales bacterium
CTATGATGCAGCCTATCAGCACGGCCACGAAGATAATACCTGTTATGGTACGTTGTATGAAATTGTTTTTCACGGTATGCTATTGTTTTAAATCTTACGATTGTACCTCTTCAGAAGCCATAATCTCTTCCGAACGGGATGCCCACGGACGTTTGCCGAAAATGTGTTCCACATCCTCTGCAAAGATAACTTCCTTCTCCATCAGCAAGCGAGCCAGTTCGTTGTGTCCTTCCTTGTGTTCAGACAGGAGCTTTTTGGCCCGTTCGTATTGTTCGTTAATCATCTTCTGCACTTCTTCGTCAATCAATTCGGCAGTGCGTTCGCTATACGGCTTGTTGAAGGAATATTCGTCGTTGCTGTAATAACACAAGTTGGGCAGCTTGTCGCTCATTCCGGCGTAGGCTATCATGCCATACGACTGCTTTGTCACACGTTCCAAGTCGTTCATGGCACCGGTTGAGATATGTCCGGTAAACAGCTCTTCGGCTGCACGTCCGCCCAATGTGGCACACATTTCGTCCAGCATCTGCTCTTTGGTGGTAATCTGTCTTTCTTCGGGCAGATACCAGGCAGCGCCCAGTGCACGTCCGCGCGGAACGATGGTCACCTTGATAAGCGGGTTGGCATGTTCCAAGAACCACGAAAGAGTGGCGTGTCCGGCCTCGTGCAAGGCGATGGCGCGTTTTTCTTCCATGGTCATTATCTTGGTTTTCTTTTCCAGTCCGCCAATGATACGGTCCACTGCATCCAAGAAGTCTTGTTTGCCTACGGCTTCCTTGCCATGGCGTGCGGCTATCAGGGCAGCTTCGTTGCAGACGTTCGCAATATCCGCACCGCTGAATCCCGGAGTCTGGCGTGCCAGCAAGTCCACATCCACCGTATCGTCCAGCTTCAGAGGCTTCAGGTGTACACCGAATACCTCCTTGCGTTCGTTCAGGTCGGGCAGGTCCACGTGAATCTGACGGTCGAAACGTCCGGCACGCAACAATGCCTTGTCCAAGATGTCCACCCGGTTGGTGGCGGCCAGGATGATGACTCCGCTGTTGGAGCCGAATCCGTCCATCTCGGTCAGCAATTGGTTCAGCGTGTTTTCGCGCTCATCGTTTCCACCCATGCTGGGGTTCTTACCGCGGGCACGTCCCACCGCATCTATTTCGTCGATGAAGATAATGCAAGGAGCCTTTTCTTTGGCCTGGCGGAACAAATCGCGCACACGCGAGGCACCCACACCTACAAACATCTCCACAAAGTCTGAACCCGACAATGAGAAGAACGGAACATCAGCCTCTCCGGCCACAGCCTTTGCCAACAAGGTCTTACCCGTTCCCGGAGGTCCTACCAGCAATGCACCCTTTGGAATCTTACCACCCAAATCGGTGTATTTCTGCGGCTGCTTCAAGAAGTCCACTATCTCCTGCACTTCCTGTTTGGCTTCGGCCTGTCCTGCCACATCCTTGAATGTGATGCGGTTGGTCTTGTCGCCCTTTTCATAGATCTGCGCCTTGCTCTTTCCCACATTAAACGGGTTGGCACCTCCGGTGCTTGCTCCTCCGCCCATGCGTCGCATGACGAACATCCAGATAGCAACTATTAACAGAAGCGGCGCAATATTCCAGAACAAAGCTCCCAGATAGTCTCGCTTCTTTTCGTAACTGATAGAGCCGGTGAAGTGTCCCTCTTCCTGTGCTTTCTCTATAAACTTGTCAAGTGATTCCATGGAACCCACTTCCACGTTGAGCATGGGGTTGCGTCCCACCTTCTTATAGTTTTCCTTGAACACCTCTTTCACAAACTCCGGTTTGATATACACTTCCACGGAGTTGTCATCGTATGCCACGATTTTATTGGCATATCCCTTGTTTATCATCTCTCTAAACTCGGTATATGTAATCTTTTTCTCTATCCCTCCCTCTTGGTTGGAGAAGTAGAGTATGACCATACTCATGGCAATGATGATATACAGCCAGCTCAAATTAAAGCGTGGCATGTTTATTTTGGGCTTGTTATTCGTATTTTCGCTCATCTTGTTATTGTTAAAGTTAGTCCAAATCCGGAATTTGTGTTAGTTTGGCGTCTGCCCACAAATGTTCCAAATCATAAAAGTTTCTCACTTCCGGCAAGAAAACATGTACCAATATGTCGCAGTAATCCATTGCCACCCATGCGGCATTTCTTAGTCCGTCTATACCTACCGGTTTTTCCTGCACTTCTTTGCGTACATATTCTCTCACTGATTCCACAATGGCTGTCACCTGGCTGGGTGAGTTTCCTTGGCAAATGACGAAATATTTGCAGATAGTGTCGCCTATGCCCGTAAGGTCTGCCACAACGATGTTTTTACCTTTCTTCTCTTGAATGCCTTCTGTTATTTTTTCGATTAAAATCTTTGCTTCGTTCATTATGGTTAATTGATAACTTTGATTTTTTTATTTGTAACTAAAACAACGTGCAAAGATACTTGGTTTTCTCGTACCTGCGAAAAAATGTGCATTAAATATATTCCTTTTAATATTTTTTGTTAGGATATGTGGCAGGGGCTTGGGGTGTTTTTATCTGTGCTGATGGGAGGAGCTTTTAAGCAATCGGCCTGTCGGTTACCGTTTCAAGTGAAGTGAAAACGGCAAACCGGCAGGCCGATTTTTATATCTGCATTTCTTTTATAGTGTCAATGTGGGCATCAGCTACTCACTTAATCTTTTCCCGAATCTTGCTAAGATAGGCACGCATGCCTTCGGCATCCTTCCGGCTGATGATGTCCAGCAGTTCGTTCAGTTCCGTGCGGATTCCTTCCACTTGTGCAGGGGTGCGCGGATTGAACAATATCTCCTGCAACAGGAAATCGTCTTCGCTCAGCACGCCTTTGGCTATCTTCATGTGACGCTTGAAAGTGGTACCCGGAGCATCCTGATGCTTCATCACTGCCGCAAAGACGAAAGTGGAAACAAAAGGAATGGAGAGCGAATAAGCCACAGTCTCGTCGTGTCCGTCGAACGTGTATTCAAAGATGTTCAGCCCTAAGTTCTGATACAAATCCTTGAAGAATATTTTACCCAGGTAGTCGCCTTCGCTGATGATGATGGCGTTCTCGGTGCTCAGCTTGTCTAAGTTGGCAAAGGTGGGACCGAACATGGGGTGAGTGGACACATAGCGGAAGCCGCTCTGCTCATAGAACTCTTTCAGCCCTGTCTTCACCGAAGCAATGTCGCTGATGATGCAGTCTTTGGGAAGAACAGGCAACACCTGACGGAATGCATCCAGCGTGTATTTCACGGTGGCGGCATTGATTACCAGTTCCGGACGAAACTCCTCGATTTCTTCCAGCGTGGTGAAACGATAAGTGTTGTACACGAAGCGGAGACGTTTGGGGTCTATATCATACACGGCCGTTTCGTGCTGAAAGCTCAATACGTCGGTAAAGAAAGAACCCATCTTCCCGGCTCCTAAAATCAGTATTCTCATGTCCTTACTTATTATAGATTTCCATCTGTTGTCTTACGCTCTCCTTGTGGATGGCTTCGAACACAGTCTTTATGAAGTCAACGTCCATGCCGCACAGTGCGCCTTGCGAACCGCGTTTCTCCAGAATCTCGTTATAGCGTCCTGTCTGCAGGATGGTCATCTCGTGCTCTTTCTTGTATGTACCGATTTCGCGGGAGATGCGCATACGCTTGGCCAGTTCCTGAATGAGGTTGTTGTCACATTCGTCTATCTGCTTGCGCAGTTCGCTCAAGTTTTCGGTGGTCTGTGTTTCCTTGCGGATGACGAGCAGGTTCAGTATGTAGTCCAATACATCGGGAGTCACCTGCTGTGCGGCATCACTCCATGCGCATTCGGGCGTACAGTGGCTTTCTACGATGAGGCCGTCGAAGTTCAGATCCATAGCCTGCTGGCAGAGGGGAGCTACCAACTCACGCTTGCCACCGATATGGCTCGGGTCGCAGAAGATGGGCAGACTGGGGATGCGGCGACGCAATTCGATGGGGATGTGCCATTGCGGCAGGTTGCGGTAGATGGATTTGTCGTATGAAGAGAAACCACGGTGAATGGCACCCAAACGCTTTAATCCGGCACCGTTGATACGTTCCAACGCACCTATCCACAGTTCCAAATCGGGATTGACCGGGTTCTTTACCAGTACGGGGATGTCAACTCCTTTCAGTGCGTCGGCTATTTCCTGCACGGCGAAGGGGTTTGCCGTGGTACGGGCACCCACCCACAGGATATCGATGCCTGCCTTCAGACATTCGTACACGTGTTTGGCTGTGGCCACTTCGGTAGCTACCAGCATGCCTGTTTCCTGCTTCACACGCTTCATCCACGGAAGACCTTCCACGCCGATGCCTTCGAAGCCTCCGGGTTTGGTGCGCGGCTTCCAGATACCGGCACGGAATATCTTGATGCCTTTGCTGGCAAGCAAAGTGGCGGTGTTCATTACTTGTTCTTCTGTCTCGGCACTACAAGGACCGGCAATGACTATCGGACGCTTTTCTTCTACGCCCGGCAGTGCGAGGGGGGATAATTCTAATTCCATAATGATTGTATTTTAGTTTTTTACATGATTGCTTTGATTCGCTCCAGCGCTTTGGCCAACTTCTCTTCTTTGGCGCAAAGCGAGATACGGATATACCGCTTGCCGTTGCTTCCGAAGATGAATCCGGGCGTAATGAACACCCGTGCCTGATGGAGCACTTTCTCGGTCAGCTCTTCCACGTCGGCATACGTGTCGGGGATGCGTCCCCACAAGAACATACCCACTTGGTCGGCATCGAAAGTACATCCCAACGCTTTCATTATCTCTTCGGCGAGCTGCCTGCGGCGGCTATACACGCCTATGTTGGCTTCTTCGTGCCACTCCATGCTGTTGCGGTAGGCCTGTGCGGCTGCCAGTTGCAGCGGACGGAACGTGCCCGAATCTATGTTGCTCTTTATCTTCAATATCCATTGCACGAACTGCGCATTCGTGGCGAGCATGCCCACACGCCAGCCCGGCATGTTGTGGCTCTTGCTCATGGAGTTGAACTCTATGCAGCATTCCTTGGCTCCCGGCACATTGAGAATGCTCAGCGGATGCCTGTTCAGAATGAAGCTATAGGGATTGTCGTTCACTACCACAATGTTGTGGCGGCGGGCAAAGTCCACTATCCGTTCATACAGTTCCATCGTGGCATTGGCTCCGGTGGGCATGTTGGGATAGTTGGTCCACATTAACTTGACGCGGCTCAGGTCCATACGCTCCAGTTCGTCGAAATCGGGTTGCCAATGATTGTCCTCACGCAAGTTATAGTTCACGATTTCGCTGCCCAATATCTTGTTGAGCGAAGTGTAGGTGGGATAACCCGGATTGGGCACCAATACCTGGTCGCCCGGATTGACAAACGCCAATGTGACGTGCAGGATTCCTTCCTTTGAACCGATGAGCGGCTGTATCTCTGTGGCAGGGTCCAAATCTACGTTATACCAGCGCTTGTACCAGTCGGCCATAGCTTGCCTCAGTTCGGGAATGCCCACGGTAGGCTGGTAGCCATGCACGTCGGGGCGGCGTGCCTGTTCGCACAACACGTTGACCGTTTCCTCCGAAGGAGGCAGGTCGGGACTTCCGATGCCTAAGCTGATGACGTCTTTGCCTTCGGCATTCATCTGTGCCACCTCCTTCAGCTTGCGGCTGAAATAATATTCGCTCACGTTGGCCAGCCGGTCGGCCGGCTGTATGCTATATGGTTGATGTTCCTTCTGCATATTCTCCTAATATTTTAAGTTCTTTAGTCAAGGGTGAAACAGCGTCTATGGACTGTTTGTATCTCAAGTAATCATTGAATATCACATCTACGTAGAACAGGTATTCCCATTCGCGCCCGATGATGGGCAATGATTGTATTTTGGTCAGATTGATTTTGTAGAAAGAGAAGATGGACAGCACTTGCGACAGGCTTCCTTCGTTGTGTGGCAGGGAGAAGACGATGTTGGCTTTGTTTGTTTTCGAACGTTCTCTCAGCTCGTCGGCTTTCCACGGGTCGGCCACTACCAGAAAACGGGTGAAGTTATGTTTGTTCGTTTCGATGCCCTCTTCCAATACCTTCATGCCGTAGATGTCGGCGGCATAGCGGGAGCAGATGGCGGCGTGTCCGCGCAGGTTGTCGCGCTTGATGATTTCCGCACTTCCTGCCGTGTCTTCGGCTTCCACAATCTTCAGCCTGGGATGCTTCATCAGGAACTCGCGGCATTGGGCAAGTGCCACAGGATGTGAGTTGACTTCGGTCAGTGTGTCCCAATCATCTTCGGGCAGACACATGAAACTGTGCTTGATGCGCAGCTTGTGTTCTCCGACGATGGTCATTCCGCTGTCGCGCAGCAGCTCGTAGTTGTGCAGCAGGCTTCCTGCAATAGTGTTCTCAATGGCGAGCATACCTATCACGTTGCTGTCCTGCTTCATCTGTTCGAAGATTTCCTCGAACGTGGCACAGCACATCAGCTCTATCTCCTCGCCTTCGAAGAACCTGTGGGCGGCAATGTCGTGATACGAGCCCGGTACACCTTGTATTGCTATCTTTTTCATTCCTTATTATATATATATTATAAAAAATCCCGCTTCCATGCAGAAGCGGGATTTCGTTGTTATTATCATATTACCTTTATTGTTGTTTTAACGTACACATACAAACTCCCGCTTCACTTTGTTGCTAAAGTAAAAGTAATAAAAGAAAAAGAAGTATGTTGCGTACAATGCTTTCATTTTGTCTCTTTAATTGTTTAACTCGGTGCAAATGTAATACTTTTCTGTGAATAACAAATAAAAAAAGGATTTTTTCTGAATGTTTTTTTCAAGAAACACC
>JAUNIV010000129.1 GCA_030523385.1 Bacteroidales bacterium
CCTTGTATCCACCGTAACGGTGCGCTTCGTCACAAACAAACTCGTCATACATGCCGGCTATGGTCTCTGCAGTTTTCCGCCCGGCAAGATCATTATCAAGGTAGCAATGGATTATCGGGTACTCCTGCAGGTGAACCAGCGCTTTCTTCAGGTTGTTCACTGAGTTCATCACGAGATAGTCGCAGGGTCCGCCGACGCAGACCGTATCATCGCCCGCCTGTTTCAATGTCAGGTAAGAGAGGAAGTCCATGAATCCCTCGAACACGCAGACCCGGTTCTGCGTGCCGTCCCTCAAATGCCTCACCAGAGAGATGTCCTTCTCTTTGATACATCCCTTGTAGTAAGGGTTGCGCACCTCATACCCGCCGGAGAGGTTACCGAAGGCAAGGGCGAAGTAGTGCCGCTTCCGCAGCACGTAATGTACCTCCCGGCAGAACATACGCGCTATATCCTCGTCGATCAGACGGGTGCGCAGGTAGGAGAGCAGCGCGGGGTGTCGCAACGGCACGACCCTTATGTCCTGCATCTCGCATTCCACGGGCCGGGGTGTCGTGTCCGCAATCCGTACTTTGGGTATCGGGGCAACACTTTCGTGCCGTTCAATGTATGCGAGAACCTCGCTCACGTCGTCCGTCCGGTAAAGGTGTTTTCCCAGTTCCACCAGATCGCCGCCCGTAGCCGCCCCGAAGTCGTACCACTCGTTCAGCCGGTCATTGACCTTGAACGACGGCGTGCGCTCATCGCGCAGCGGCGAAAGATACCAGTACTGGTCCGATTTCACGCTCCGTGGACGATACCCCAGACGGGCGAGATAGTCCACGATACGCAGCTGTTTTGCTTCTGCTATGGTCATTTCTGTTTCTTTTCACTTGTTTTCCACTTGTTTTCAAAAAACAGTTTACTTTAGTTTTCCTCCCTATATATAGATAGAGACTAAAGTAAACTAAAATATATATGCCCGCGCCCGCCCTCATTCTTCGTCGAAAAGCATGGCCTCGGTAGGCGTCATATCATAATAGAAGAGCTTGTCCCGCTTGATGACCAGCTTCAAATTCTCGGTCAGGTATTGCAGCAGTTTTATCATGACGCTGCGCCCCCGTTTGAAGCCGATGGCCTCGTAAGCTGTCATCATAGCCTGCAACACGTTCTCGAATCCCCGGATAGGCTTGTCCCCGAAAGCGGCGGAGAGGGCTTCCCGGTGCTGCTCCACGGACAGCCCCATGAAACCCGTCCGTTTCGGGGAACGCTCGCCGCCGTTGCCGTCGAACGAATGGTTCTCGGCCATGACCGGAAGCCCCGAATCATCCACCGTGAAGGCGAAAGGCTTGAACTCCTTTTCGCGGATATGCAGCGCGTGTACCTCGCTGATGCCCGGATTCTCGTTGCTCTTACTGATGACCAGCACCGTTTCCGCCTTGTTGCTCATCTCCGTACCGATATGCCCGCGCACGTTGTTGTCCCCTTTGTTCAGGTGGAGCACGCAATGGATATGCAGGTCATACTTCGACGACCACTCCATCATCTTGTTGATGACTTCCACCGATTCGCTCGTGCTGTTGATGTCCAGCATCAGATCGCGGATGCCGTCGATGATGACAAGCCCGTACCCCTTGCCTTGACGCAGGGCGTAGTCGATGACCTCTATGCGGACGGACGGCGAGTATTCCCTGAGACAGATGAAGTCGAGGTTCTCGCTGTCTGTCGTGGTAGGCAGCCCTGCGAGCCGCAGGATGCGTTCCAGCACGTTGTGGCAGTGGAAACGGCTCTGTTCCGTGTCCACGTACAGAATCTGCCGTTTGCCCTCGGGCAGGCGTGCCCGATAATTCAGTACCTGCCGCCCGGCAAGGGACGCGGCGACGATGGCCGACACGTTGAACGTCTTTTTCGACTTCGCCTTACCTGTCGAGGCACTGAAATTGCCCAGCGTGGCGATGGTGGAATTGTCTATCCAGATGATTTGCGGGGGTGTCTCGTAGGTGTCCGTGGCCTTTATCTGCGATACGGTAAGTATGTCCGACAGGCGGTTCTCGTCGATTCCCGCCCCGGTATTGCGTTCAGCTCTTTTTTCGTTTTCCATGACGTTTCTGGTTAAAGAATGGTTGTGTGGCCGACGACTCCGTGGCCATACGCTCGGTATCGTCCACGGTAGGCTCGTAGTTTTGCAGGAGCCATTCGTCAAGCTCCTCCTTGGCGAAGTAAAGCATTTTGCCACGGGGTTTGTAGTGCGGGATCTCCTTGTTCGCCGTGAGCTTGTACAGCAGGCTCTCCGAGACACCGATGTACATGCACGCTTCCTGGAATGTAAAGACCCTTTTGGTCGTGTAGATGTTGTTCTCCAACAAGGTTACACGCTCCAAGAGGCTTTCCACCGGTTCCAATTTCTTGAGAACCGCTTCTATGGCGGTCATCCGTTCGTTCAACCGCTCCATGAATGTAGTTCTGTTTTGCATAAAACTGATGTTAAAATTAGACAATAAAGGTGCTCCTCCGTATCTGTAGCGCGTTACGGAGGGCAAAGTTAGACGATGTGAGAGTGATTGCGGGACGTTGCGGGTTGATACCATACAGGTATCAGCGCAATTATCACGCTTTTACCTTTCACATGCTTGGCTTTTTAGCACTTCATGTCATTCCGTCAGCCCGGCGATGGCCTTCCTGATCCCGTTGGCGGCGGCCGTCTTTTTTATCCTCGCGATAGACAGAGCCGTGGACAGGCTTGAGGCAGATACATACGACCTGCCGTCCTTCGACAGCAAGAACCGCCCCTTGTCGAGTACGGACTGCCAGTACGGTTCGATGAGCCTGTTTTCGAGCAGGGCGTCGAACATGACGGCCACGTGGCGGACGTTGTTTACCCGGATGCTGAAATCTTCCCGGCAGGAGAAAAGCGCCTCCATGTCCTCGATGCTGAGCGTAGAAACGCAAAACAGATGAAAAGTTGTGGCACATGCCACGATACCTTTCATCTGTTCTCTGGTAAAATTGCAGCCAAAAGAAAGCGGAGGAATGCGTGTCGGGTTATCCGCACCGGGGCTGCCGGGAGATGATGACCCGTAGAAGTTGTACTTCCATCTCAGTCTCATGCAATCCTCGAAAGAGAATGTGTCCGCCATAAAGACTTTCCTCACGAGGCCCGCACAGTCGTGCAGCAGCCCCTTGACGATGTGGATGTTCATCTCGTGGCAGTTCCTGCAAACCGCGTCGTTGCAGTTGATGTAGCGGTGACTGTGTACGAAATCGTCCACGTAACGGTCATACCGCTTGCCATCCGCGATGACATCCTGAAGGTAAATGACTCTCGCCTCTGAAAGCAGGGCGAATAACTCTTCCGCTACATCATGTTCAGTAGCGAAGTGGTGCATGTGTTGGTTCCCTCCAAAAAGAGAGAGGACCATTGTTCGGTCGTTTCATGTCCAAATTACTTTTTAGGGGTTAATACTTATTATAACAATTTGTGCTCCAATGAAAAACATCGGAGCCAAATACAAAATACTTACCTGTAAATTCAAATTTGACATGTGGCGTTTAATTATCAATCAAACAATCCGTTGGTTAAATTAACCGCATCATCTTTTTTCTTGTTGACGATTTTGGCGTAAACCTGCGTCATTCTCACGGACGTGTGACCGAGCAGTTTCGATACGGTATAGAGGTCTGCGCCAAGCGTCAGCATCATGGTCGCGAACGTGTGCCTCGCCGTGTGGAACGAGAACTGTTTGGAGATTCCGGCGGCTTTGGCCCACGGCTTGAGAAGCTGGTTGGTGGTCGAAGGCAGATTGAACACAGGATCGTCCCCCGTCTTGTCCCCACGTTCCGGCATCCATCTCAACGCCTCGTTGGATAGCGGGAGATAAATAGGCTCTTTGGTTTTCTGCATGGCCACAGCCAAACGGTACTGACCGTGGTCGAGAAACACATCTTTCCATTTCAGTTTCTTCACGTCGCTGATGCGCAGTCCGCAGAAGCAGGAGAACAGGTAGGCACTCTTCACCCTCTCGTTATCCATCGGGGTGGCAATCAATGACCGCACCTCTTCGATGGTCATGTAGCTGCGCACGCTTTCCGGCATCTTGGGCTTCTCCGATTTCTCCATTTCGTTGAACGGATTTCTCAACAGCCGTTTGGCACGGACAGCGGCGTTCAGTGCGCCGTTGAAGATCTGGTAATAGGTATTGCGTGTAGAAGCTGCTATCGGTTTTCCTTGGGGGCGATAGGTTGTCAGCATGTAGTCGATGTAGCCCTGACAAAAATCAAGGTCAATCCGGTCCAGCGTGAACCGTTCTCCCGCGTAGTCCTTCAGGATATGGGTAACAGCCACGATTTGGCCTATGCCTTTCTTGTCACGTTTTTCCTGATACTCCTTATAGGTTTTCATCCAGTCCAGCAGATAGACCTTATCCACGTGATTCACTATGCCGGCTTCTCCGCTGGTCAGTTCGATGATGCGTTTCGACTTGATGGCATTGGCGGCAGCCATAGTGATTTCATTCTGCCGACGGGCATTGCGGTCCGTTTCCGGAATGAGATACATCTTCAGGTATTCGTATGTCCGCTTGCCGTTACGGTAAACGTCCAAATACAAACTCTTACTGCCATCGGACAAATCCTTCGTCCGGAGACGTATGGGTTCCTTTACTTTTTTAGGCTTCTTTATTCGTGGCATAATTGCATTCTTTTCACTCGTTGTTTTCTAATGCAAATGTACGAATAAAAATCGGAATTGAGAAACAAATAAGGAACAAAAATGTACCGAAAAAGAGCCAAAAGACAGAAAAAGATGAAAACAAGTGAAAGAAAGAATACCTACGCAAAACACTGATATAAAGCATATTTATCTACATTTGATTGGATTTTATTTTCATTTCAGATACATCCCTACGGTTATTGGAAATAACGGCAACGCTTCGGACAGCGCGATGAACGCGATACAGCCTCCGATGGTCAGCATGATGGTCTTTTTCACGTCCTGGTCGCCGTTTTGCATCTTGAAGTAAACATTGAACGCACCCACCAGGACGATGACGGCCGCGATGGCTTTCATGAGGTTGGAAACAGGTGTCTCATACGAGCTGATTTCCTGCGTGGCCTTGGTAAAGCCTGCCGCACCCTTGCTGCCTGCCATCGCGTCCGCCACGGCGAATGTGAATGTGCCAACAGCTACCGCCGCTCTGCGGATAACCGATGAAACGGTTTCCTTCATGTAGTTTACCGCACATCGGATAAATGATCTGATACTTCTCATTTTTGAAATGTTTTGAATTTTACTAATATGGGTTCTATCGCCAAAGGAACAGGAGGGCATTTATACCCTATATATACAATGATATGTGGGCAGTCCGGTTTACTTCGCGTTTTCGCAGTTGAATATCACCACTCCGAGGTCGCTTGTGCCGGTTTCCGCCATGCGGTTGATTTCCTCTATGAGGTTGTCCACCAGAATACCGTCTGTCATGATGGCTTCACGGTAGCGAGGATGATGGTACGGCTTTTCTGGAGGTTCTTCCTTGTTTGTCGAATCATCACTTGAATCCTCATCCTTATCTTCCGTTTGCTGCCTTGATGGCTCGTCACGTTCAATCCTGACGGGTTTGAAACTCCGCGCTTCATCCGATATGTCTATCTCTTCTTCGGAATGGCTCTCCTGTTCGGCAGCCTGTGCCATTTTTGCCTTTTGGATGTCAAGCACTATCAAGACCGCATAATAAAACAGGAATGCGATGAAAAGAAGGAATACAATCTGTCCGTATTGCATGATGTCTTTATATAATGGTTGATACTGTCATTACACTAAGGGGAAGGAATTTGAGCCCCAGTTTGATGCCGCGCATCTCTTGCCTTTCACTACGCTTGAATCCTTCCGCATAATAGAGGGTGTTGCGTTCACCGCCTACGGTATAGCCTTTTCGTTTCAGTTGTGAGCGAAGCCTGACCCTTGCCCGGTTGGAGACCACCTTTATCCGGGTGACAGGCTCCAGTCCGAATATGACCCGGCGGCGTTCACGGTGTATCATTTCGCTACGGACACGGGAAGTGATGTCGTGCCGTTCCGTTCGGGAGCGTTTGAGTCCCAATTGTCCGGCAATGCGGCTGACGCTCGTCTTGCTTATTCCTAATTCTTTTCCCATTTCGGAAAAGGAACAGATATGGAAATGGCAGCTGATATGTGCGGCGCGTTTCATCCGGAGGGACTTGGTGAATTTGACGATGCCCAGTTCCTTCGCCTTGTTCTTGACAGCCGTCTCGCTCATGCCCAGCACTTGGGCGGTGTGGGATGTTGTCTCTACCGGGTAGAGTTCGTATAGGACGGCTACCATTCCGTCATTCCATTTAATCTTTCCCATCGTACAGTTCCTCCTTGAAGTTCGTGAACAATGATTTCTTCTCCCGGCGGTATTTGGCGAGTCTGGCAAGGTAGGTCGTGAAGAATGTTCTGACGATGGCGTTCACAAGGTCGGAGCGGCTGCGGTTGCAGATGTCGCAATCGTCCAGGGAGTCCGCAAGGTCACGGTCTAACTTGCAGACAAGGCGGTCACCCTTGTCCGTTGCTGGTCCCTCCACATCCAAGAGGGAAAGGAAGCCTTGCCAACATTGGTCGCTGTCGATTCCATGGGGCGGTTCTTCTGCCGGTGCCATAACCAAAGAAGGGGCTTCCCCTGCCGTTTGAGGAATTGCACCCAAGGCTACATCGGGGTCATTGATACCTGCTATGAGGTCGTCTATTTCAGGAATGTCTTTCTTCATTGCTTAATGTTATTATTCATACGAAAATTTTTATGCCGTTTTTGGTTATAACGGCTGTTTTTACTTTGTT
>JAUNIV010000130.1 GCA_030523385.1 Bacteroidales bacterium
TCCTCTCCTGATCTTTTTTATTTAATACAAAGAATATTTATAGGTTTTCTAACCATTTCTTCCCTGGCTTGGTATATAACCAAATCAAGAAAGCACCTGCTATAGCCAAGCCCACAGTAAATATTGCACCTAGCATATTCATAATTCCCCCTTATTTTAATATCTCCAATACCAACGCAACAAATGTGAGTTGCGAAAGATTAAGGAAATTGCCATGTTTTTGCAATCATTAGTGATTTGACAAAAACAGTTTTCACCTACTACAAACTCTTAGGCTTATAAATAGCATTCCACCACGAAGCATCGTCTTGCAACCATTTGGCAAACCAGGCGAAGATGGTGTTCTGCCACAGGATGCGCTTGTCGTAATCCACAATGTGATGATCCTGATCTGACACGGCCACAAAAGCAGTCTCACGTCCCAACAGCTTCAGAGCTGTGAACATCTGTATGCTCTCGCCCACGGGCACATTCACATCGGCATCGCCGTGAACAAACAACAGCGGCGTGTGTATCTTGTCGGCATTATACAGCGGACTTTGCTTCACAAACAAATCGGGATTGGCCCACGGATAACTGTTGGCCATAGATACTTCGCTGTAAGAATAGCCCCAATAGCCTTCGCCCCAATAGCTGGTGTGGTCGCTGATGCCGGCATGTGACACGGCTGCAGCAAAGATGTCGGTCTGAGTCTGCAAATATTGGGTCATGAAACCACCGTAAGAAGCACCGATGCAACCTATCTTCTTATCGTTGACAAAGGAGTGTTCGGTGCAGAAACGGCGTGTACCCTCGATGATGTCCTGTGCCACTCCATCGCCTGCGGTATTGACATGACGGGCCGAAAACTCCTGTCCAAAACCGGTGGCTCCGCTGGGTTCGATGACATAGACCACATATCCCAACGCCGCATAAGCATGATGCGGATAGCGGCTCTCAAAGTTACGGCTGGTGGGGCTGCATCCGCCATAATAGTTCACAATCATGGGATATTTCTTGGAAGCATCGAAATGGGGCGGCAGGTAGTAACGTCCACAAATGGTGTCGCCACGCGAATTGACGAAGTCCCATGCACGGCATTCGCCCAACTCCACATTTTCCAGTTTCTCGCGGCTCAGGTCTTCCTGCAAGGAAGACTTCAGGTTCTTGGTGTTCAGCAGATAAAGGCGGTCGGAATTGGATGCGCCCTGTCCGTACCATGCCATGACGGGTGCCTGCGCCGCCAAAGAGAATGCGTTGACCAGGTCTTCGGCCGTCTCCAACTGCTGTATTTTGCCGGTGGCAGGATTCAGTCGGTACAGGCTGTAGAGGTCACGGTTTTCGGCGGTGAAATAAACCTGTCCGTCGGCTTTGCTCCATGACACAAGCTGCACGTTGGGATTGAAATCGCGGGTGAGCGGAGTTATCTGCCGGTCGGCTATGTTCATCAAATAGAGCTGGGTGTCTATCATGCTCGGTGTCTGTCCTTCGCGCACGTTCTTGCCGATACCATTCAGTGCTTCGGGCGAGCCGGAGAGCAATACCTTCTGTCCGTCGGGCGAGAAATGCGCACCGCTCAAGAATCCGTCTTTCTCTACCAACAACTCTGCCTGCAAGGTCTGTACGTCCAACCGGTAAATGGAATGCAAGGTAGTGGGCCGTTGGGTAAGCCGGCTTTCGCTGACCATCATCAGCACGTAGCGTCCGTCTTGCGAGATGTCCGAAGCCCATACATTGTGATAACCGTAGGTGAGCCGCTGCATCAGTCCCGTGGTCAAATCATATTTGGCCAGATAACTGCGGTTTCTCCATCCCGGCTGTCGGTCGTCCGGTTCCAGCACTTGGTAAATTTCCTTGCGTTCCTTAGGTCCTTCCTGCGTCAGGCTGTAGAGCAGATAATCTTCGGTAGGAGCAAAACGAAAATAACCGTCGGGCAACTGACGTGCGAGGATGGATTCAACGCCGGTGGCAGGTTCTACCGTCACCAGTTCGCGCCCGTCAACGCCCGCACGCGTATAATAATAGCGGTTAGTGCGCGGCATCCATTGCAAACTTTCAGAGCGTTCGGCCAATACCTTTCCGGTAGCCAGTTCGGTCACCCGCGTGCATCCGGCCGTCTGTCCGCCCACTTTAGTCGTGCGATAATTCGTTATCAGGTATTTGCCGTCGGGCGAGAGACTCACACCGCCAAAGCGTGTGCCATGCAGCACATCGTCCAGCGTATAGATTCGCTTGCCGTCCTGACGAATCTGGAGGTTTCCTTCTTCCCCTTTAGTTTCAATGCTCACCTGGGGTGTTTCCTGTTTTCCGGCTTCCGAAAGATACTTGATGACAAGTGTATGGGTGGCAGGATTCAGCGTAAGAGATGTTCCCTCGTGTTTTTTGCCATCTACATAGAGGTGGTAATTCTTCAGTCCATCCACCTTGATGGTGGCCTCGGCGTAACGTGTATTTTCCACCGTGAATCCCAACAGGTGTAAAGCATAGCCGGCATCCGCACCGGGCAATGTGCCTATGGCCACGGCTTCTGCCTGTTCCACCCCCTCCAGTGACAGAGGAGTATCCAGCAACTGTTCGGCCGTAAAGGCTTTTGAATTTACATCTACGCTATCTACACAGAAGGGTGCCTGCACGGGATAAGGGCCGGCATGACGGAAAGTTTTGACGTCAATCGTCTCGGCTCCTGCCATCATGGCCCAACAAAGGGCGCAGGAGAATAAAAAATGTTTTTTCATATCGGTTATATGTATTGATTTTATCTGGAAGCAAAGGTAATCATTTCGCGGAAGAAAGCGAATATTCAGTCTGCGGAAATGTTCTTTTTTATATTTTAGAACATGAGAAGACATTATTTTTAAAACGGTCTTTCTATTCGTAAGAGAAGTATCGGGAGATTAAAACAAACACAACAGATTGATTTACAATAAAATAATAAGTTTATTAATCTGACATTTAGTTAAGAACTGTTGAGCGAGTCAGTCTCCGGCCAATCGCATGACCTATTTTTTCATCCACCCGATGCACTTATTTTCAATAAATTGTTTTATCTTTGCCGTCGGTTAATACTTCTCTTACGAAGAGAAGAAAGAATCAAAGAGACTTGAAAGAGTCTGTTAATGCATTGTTTTTATCTGATCAAAACACATAATTTATGGATGGGAAACGGGGCTTTTATGAGCCAAAACCGACCGGACAACGATTTCCGGGCAGAGACGCAGACCAAAACATAAATTAGATTGAGCGACGATGTCACTGTATAGTACAGGAACTCAAACTAATACTAAAAGAAGTAAACCAAGGAGTGGATTAGAAACTGTTTCTGACCCAGAATCAGAGGTTTGTGCCAATATCAAGGACGCAACTGCTTGGAGCTATCTTTTCATCCACCGTGCAAAAGTGGACTCGGTAAACAAGAAACTGAAAGAGCAATATCGCACTTTCATCCATAAAAGTATTGTCTATACGAAAGAGAACAGAAAAATCAAGAAAGACGAACAGCCCACCATATCCGGACTCCTTTTTGTGCAAGGAGACTGCCACGAAATCCAGAGATTCCTAAAAGAAAATTTCACCACCCTGCATTTGGTAAAAGATTGCAGCACCGGGCAAATTGCCACCATCCCGAACAGCGTAATGCAACCCTTCATGCAAATGTCTGAAATCAGCCTCAACCGCATCCGCTTCATGCCACACACCTTCGACTATTATGCCGAGGGAAATCCTTTAATCCGTATCACATCGGGCATATTGACCGGACTTGAAGGATACCGCATACGAATAGCGCGCGACAAATGTTTCGTCACATCCATAGGCGGAATGACGGTAGCCATCGGGGGCATACACAAAGAAAGTTTTGAAAATCTGGACGAGTACGTCAAGCAAAGAAGAGAACTGCTGAAAAGAACCGGAGATACATTGCAAACCACCTTTACACCCCTTCAAACGGAAATAGACAAATGTTTCTTTATTCCCCGTGATCAACTGGACGTAATGTCCATAGTGGGGAAACTCAGTCAGTGGCTTATCCGGATGAAGGCCGACATGACAGTGAAGAATTTCGACGAAGCGGTGGAAATAGGACTGTTCATGCTCGAAGAAACAGGAAGCAGATTCCGGCATATACACCATGACAAACGCATCGGAAACCTGGAAGACATCAGGACAATATGTGTGGAAACCGACAAGATTCTGCTCACGGTAATAAATAGCACCGATGTGTCTGTAGATCTAAAGGAAATTGTGGAAACAGGGCGGGAAGCAATCGCCATACGTTTTCCTTTCCTTCCCATAGAGATTTAGAAAACACGCCAATGCTGAAACGGATTTTCGACATCGCGGTTTCATTCGTATTCATCTGCACCCTATTCCTTCCCCTATATATAATAATAGGTATAGCAGTCAAATTCACATCACAAGGGCCTGTCTTATTCAGGCAACAAAGACACGGAAAGGACGGACAAGTGTTCACCTGCCTGAAATTCCGGACAATGAAGATGAACAGCGAGGCAGACACCCTGCAGGCAACAGACAACGACCGGCGCGTTACGAGCATAGGCCATTTCCTAAGGAGAACGTCTTTGGACGAGCTGCCCCAGTTTATCAATGTACTGAAAGGAGACATGTCGCTTATCGGACCCCGTCCGCACATGCTCTACCACACGCAGATGTATTCATCGCTTATCCCGGACTACATGCAAAGGCTTTCCGTGAAGCCGGGCATTACAGGACTGGCACAGATACTGGGCTGCCGGGGCGAGACACCCGATGTGGCAGATATGGCCCGGAGGATAAGGCTCGACCTATGGTACATAGACCACCGCTCATTCCGGCTGGACTTGTACATCTTCTTCCGCACCTTGCGAGACTTCATGAGAATCGGAAGGTAAAACATACAGACAGCAAGACAAACTATATAATAATTCATATTATGAAAAAAACAGTATTACTTACACTTCTGTGCCTGCTGCTATCGGGCAGCCTGTATGCACAAATTGAGAACCTCGACAAAATTGAGTGGAGGAAAGTGGAACGGGATTCGCTTCCCGCCAAAATAGATTCCCTGCTGGCAGAGAATTACGTACCCCACACACAACCCACCGACGACCAGTATCGCGTAGTGACCAACCGCTTCTGGCATAACTGGTGGGTGTATGGAGACTTGGGCCTGCATACATTCCGAGGAGACTGGAGCGGCAACGGCAAGTTCAAGGAAACCCTTTCACCGGACTTCACCATCGGTGTGGGTAAATGGTTTACTCCCGGATTTGGTATCAAGGCACAGTTTGGAATGGGTAATTCAAGAGGTTTTACGGAAGTATGGACGCCGTATGCCATAGGAAGCGAGAATGCCCCCATGCATCAATCAGACGGAACACCCTACTGGAAGATGAAAACCAAATGGTGGGATATCAATGCCAACGTAGTGTTGAACCTCTCGCGCATCCTCTATGCATGGGAAGGATACGGTTCTGACGAACGGTTTAACCAGGTACTTCTGTCTTTAGGTATCGGTGGTGTTCACCACTATGACAACCCGCAGGGCGACTGGTGTAAGAACCCCATATATACGGCTGATGGACGTGCTGAATTCTATGGTGACCCTCACAACGAATGGTATGGCAACGTGGAGCTGCAATACAGCCGCTTCTTTACCAAAGCCAAGGCATGGTCACTCGACGTGAAGCTGCGCGGACGCTTCTATGAAACGCATTACGACCTCTCCCCCATTGCCGGACGCCGCTGGGATTATAATTTAGGACTGAGTGTCGGTGCCACCTACTACATCAAGCAACGCGGATGGGAACGCTGCACACCGGGCGAGGAAATCAACTACTTCATCAATGTGCCCGCACCCGTGCCTGTCATTCAGGATTGTCCCGAATACCGGACTTTCACGTTCTACATATTCTATCCGAACAACTATTCAGGACGCAACGACGCACCGGTCGTAGCCGATGCCGATGTACACTCCATGGACTACCTGGCAGGAGGTATCTTCACGCAGAAGAAGTTTAAGAACAACTCTGCCGTAGCCTCACGCCTGAAATCGGGTGCTTCATTGCGCTCGCTCAAGATAGAAGACGTACCCACCGAAAAGGCTACCTTCACCGAGAACCCCACCGGAGTGGTACGTGGCTACGAGATGTCCAAGCAACCGCTTTCTTTAGACATGAATACCGACGACATGCAGCAGTTTGAAAACGTGACGGGCTACTATTACGCACCCATCTACGAAGCAGACAAGACCTGGTGTTACCGTATCGACAATGAGACGCGCACACAGACCCTGCTGAGCCTGGACAACTACAAGGAAACTACCTCATACAGCCTGAACGCCCACGCCGGACTCTCCACGGTGCGCGAGAACATGCCGCTGGAAGAGGGTACCACGCTATTCAGCTTTGCCGATGTATATGCCGCACTGGTAGGTGACGAAGGTTACATCAGCCAGTTCAGCGACGGACAGGCAGTAGAGGCTATCCGTGACATCTTGGAAAACGGACAGATCCTGCATGTGCAGGCCGAAGGATTGGCCACCAGCCAGGACAACTATACAGGCGAGAACGCAGAAGCCGTCGGACTGGACCGCAACCGCACGCTGTCACACTACCGTGCTTTCTCCGCCATCAAGTGGCTTAGGGAGAGCGGTAAGTTCAACGGCCTGAAGCAGGGCGACTTCTCCATCAACGTGCTTTCAGAACCCATCGGACAGGTGGACGACAAGAGCACACGCGGACTGAAAGCCAAGCTGAACCGCTGTGCGAGAATCACGATAAAATACATTAAGTAAATGAAGAATGAAGAATTAAGAATGA
>JAUNIV010000131.1 GCA_030523385.1 Bacteroidales bacterium
GTTGCTCTATCCAGCTGAGCTACGGAACCATCCTTAATTGCGGTGCAAAGGTACGGCTTTTCTCGTAAAATCCAAAAGAATTTGCTTCTTTTTTGCTATTAAGCCCTGCTTTTTCTGCCCAACATCCATAATAATGGCAAATAACAGCATAGCCGGAAGGCATAATGCACCACGCAGACGTCCACACCCAACCACTCCAACAGGTTGCTGTAGAGGAGCGAAGAGAAGAACTGCACGATGAAAAAGAGCATCACAAAATAATCGGCAAAGCAGACAAACAAACAACTCATGCCGCCGATGATATCCTTGTCCGAACGGAAACGACCCGAAGCATAGCCGAACACCAATCCCGTCACACCGATGCCGAAAGAAAGCAGGAACCAGATGCCTTGCAGGAAAGGGGAATTGGACAAAGCCCCCGTTACGCTCCGCAATATGGTCCAGGGATAAAAAGTGGTGCACACAACGACCAGCAGATACATCAGCAAAGTGAATGAAGAAAGCACCAAAGCCCGTCTTTCTTTGTGGGAGATTTGCCTCCCTTTGCTCAATGCCCTGCCCAATGTGCCCGCTATGCCGGAGCGGAATGCAATGCCACAGCCCATAAAAAGCATCATCACAATGCCTAAAGCCGGTGTCTGCACGTAGTTTCCAAGCACATGCCTCAGCTCCCAGCGGATGCCTTCGGGACTAAGCAGATTCTGCACCTTTCCTAACCCATAGATGCTTCCTATCCACGAGAACAGTGCCACGGCTACCGTCAGCACGAAAAACACCGTGGCCACATGCGGAAAGCGGGGACTATTCTTCATCGGGTTCCAGATTGTCTATGTCGATGATGCGAAGCTCCAACGCACGGGTGACTAAGCGGCAGGCATTGACTCCGCTACGCTCGTCGTTCGTAAACAGGCGGTTGATGAGTTCGTTCTGCCGCTTCTCGATGGACTTCACGCCGAAGGGCATTCCTTTCAGATTGGTAATCATATCTTTTGTATATCCCAATGCCAGGTGGCGAAGCAGACGTTCGTCGTACTCGTCTATGTCATAATTGATAATGGCTTCCTGTCTGCGCTGTTCTTGTGCTACGGATTGCTTGAAGCGTGCCACTATTTTCTCCAATATGGGATAGTTGAATACCAGTTTCTTGCCGTCCATCACGGCTTGCACATCGGTGGCGGTGAGCAACTCGCCGGTTTTCAGTATGATGCCGTCGGCTCCGGCGTTCAGGGCATCTACCCACAGCTTTTCGTTCAGTACCTCGCCGGTGAATATAAGCACCTTGATGTCCGGATGATTCTTGCGCAAAGAGGAACAGATGTCCACGCCGATGGTGGTGGATCCTCCCAATCCCAAATCGAGCAAGACCATGTCGGGGGTCTGCACGCTGAGCAGCTCCCAAAACTCGTTTTCGGTCATGGCGGTTCCTATGACTTCGGCGTTGGGTATCTCGTGTCTGAAAATCTCTTGCGTTCCTTTCAGTTCCAGTTTTACGTCTTCTACGATGATGACTTTGAATTTCTTGTTTTCCATATATATGTATGTGTTATGTTCTACAATCTTATGACCGGGCAGGCAGCGTGAACCAGACAGTGAATCCGCCTCCCGCTGCGGGCTGCGCATTGATACGGCATCCTCGCCGTCCGGCAAACTCATCGTGGTCGCGGATGATTTGCTTGCATATCAGATACTCCGTGCCTGTCAGCACTTCTCCTTCTCCCTGCTTCATGCGCGAGAGGTGCGGATAGAACAGTTGGTTCAGTTCTTCCTGCGACTTTTCCCTTCGCGTATCGCTAAAGTCGAACCGCACAAAGTCTCCTGTCCGCTTTATCTGCAAGGTGAGCAGTCCGTCGGCTTCGTATGCCAATGCTTCATCTATCAGGTTTTCGAGCATGAACTTCAGTTGGATGACATCTCCCAACATGAAGACATCTTCTATATCTGTCTTCAGTTCCACCCGATAAGGCAACCGCTTACCGGCACGCTTGACGTATCTTCGGGCATGTTCGGCCAGCAGGTTTGCCTGCACCACTGTCCGGCGGAAAGTGATTTCCTCCAACTGGCGGGCGGCACAAGAGCTGAGCAAGGTAAATATATCTTTGTAATAGCCTATCAGTTCGCTGATGGTTTCCACCTGCGCGGCTTCGTCCTCTCCTGCCCTGCTGTTGTTCAGCCGGTCTATAATCTGCTTGATGCGGTTGGGGTAATAGATAGTTTCGTGCTTGATGGTGGAAAGGCAGTTGTCGAGAACCAGATTCTGCACATGGAGCTGGTTTTCTTCGCGCATGGTACGGCGAGCCTCGTCCTGCGCACTCTCTATGTCGCGATACTTCTGTGCCATCAGTACCACCGCATTATAGACTATGACGGCCACGTAGCCTGCCACCAGTTCCAGCATCAGTCGGTCGTCCTCGTGTTCGGCAGCCAAAGCACTTCGCACGGCAAGCACTCCGGTGCAACATCTTTCGTTACCTGTATCTACCCACAGGGGCAGGCACTTGATGCGGTCTTTATCTTTCCAGCAAGGCATCTTCGAGTCGAAACAACGGGCCATGGCATCGCGCATGTCCTCGTTTTCTTCTTCGGCCGAAGAGAAGGCATAGTTCAATCCGTGCGTCTCTTCGCTGCAAACGGCCACTCCCAACGTGTCTATGGCCAGCAGTTCGTTGACTCCCTCATACATGTTGGCCACTAAGCAGGCGGCAATGTCTCTGTCGTCCTTCGTGTTCAGCAGGAAAGCGGTCAGCACCTGCCTGTTTATCTCAAGTACCTGTTCCAGATTGTAGCGGTAAATGAGCCGATGGCGGAAGTAGAGGATGTAATAGCCCGTGAGCAGCACCAATACCAGCACGATGCAGAGGATGATGGCCACTGTCTTGTTGTTGGCCGAAAGCTGCATGCGGCTGCAATATTGTTCCAGCGAGGTGTCTTTGCTGATTTGCTTGTAGAGTGCCGTATAGGCGTTGTTGTTATATCGGTAGGCTTCGAGGTTTCCCAAAGCCAGGAAGGCCACCGCCGATTCGTTGCGCACATCCAGCAAAGCATAATAATCGGTATCGAAATGATTGGCAAACCACTCCAGTTCGGCAGAAGTCCCCTCGCCTTCCAGTGCCAGCAACGGAGCCTCGCTTCCCGAATAGGTTTTGTAATGTTCGTTCAGGCAATAGAAAGCACTGTCGGCATAGCACAATGCTTGCTGGTAAAACCCTTCGACGTTGCAGTTATATACATCGTAGGCATATTCATTGGCTTCCACCAACCATTTGTCATAGTAACGGATGGAGTCGGACGATGCTGTTTCCGGTTCCTGCAACACATTGCTCCGCCCTTCGCATCCCGTCAGGACAGGCAATAAAAGCAGAAGCATCAGTGCTTTCTTTATTCCTTTGGGCAGACGGAAATAGAAACGGCTTCCCTTGCCCGGTTCGCTTTCGATATTGAACAGGCAGACACGGAACAGTTCGTTGGTTTTCTTGTATTTCTCGATGATTCCTTTGCAGTTCATCAGCCCGAAACCGTGTCCTTTGTTCTTCCTCAGTTCTTCGGCGTCCGTAGTGGTCTGCATGCCTATCTTGCCTGAGTCATATACTTTCTCGCCCAAGATGCATTCCCTGTCTTCATGCGACAATCCCGGTCCGTTGTCTTGCACGGAAATCTCCACATAGCTGTCCGTCTCTTCGGCATACACGGATATGTTGCCTCCTTGCGGAGTATATTTGCGCGCATTCTCCGTCAGCGTATTTATCATAAAGAGTGTCAGTGCCTTGTCGGCTTTCACCACTGCTTCGGTGGGCTTCACGGCCAATGTCTGCCGCTTCATTTCGAAGGTCTTGCGCCCTTTCAGCAACACATCAAACAAGGCATTCAGTTCAAAGTTCTCGATGTTCAGGCTCAACGTGCCTTGCCTCATCTTCACCCACAGGGCCAGGATGTCATTGTATTCATTGATACGGGTAATCAGTTCGTCGATGTAGCGATACTTGCTTTCCTTCACTTCTTCGCTGCGTGCGTAGTCGTGCGTCATGAGCTTGTGTACCTCATTGACGATGCGGTCTATGTAGGGCATGATGCCTGTCACGATAGACAGGCAAGCTTTCTTCACCAGATTCTGTCTTTTGTTCTCTGCCAAATGCTGCTCGTGCACATACTGTTCTTTCTCCAACCGCTTCCTTTCATCTCCCAATGACACGAAAGTCAAACCGTTCTCTAATGTCCACGTCAGATAGGGAGTGATGACCTGCATCAGTGCCTTGTCGTCTTTCTTCATCTTGCGCGGCGAATACAGCAGCACTTCTCCCAACGGCTCTTTCTTGTCCGGCATGCCCAAGGCAAAACGGGTACACACACCTTGCGCAGGCGCAGCCGCCTGTTCCGATTCTTCATCGGCCACCACAATGCGGAAGTCCGTGGCACCCACCAGTTGCTGTATGTCTTCCTTCACCGAGGCCGTCATGGCTTTCGTCACGTCTTCCACTTCGGCCGCATCTACGGGGACGGATGCCGTAATCTTCCTACAAACCTCTAAAGTTCTTTTCAGCTTGTCTATATAGAGGGCATTGCTCACGCGCCATCTTTTGTTCAGTATCCAAAACAAAATGACAAGCACCCCGATGCCGACAAAGACCAATCCCAGCAATCCGTTCAGCAGTTCCGATTCTTTTTCCAGTGCCGTATATCGGCTTTCCAGTTCTTTGTCCTGACGGGTATAGTCCAGAATATCCAGATAGATGTTCCGGTTATAGTCCGATTGAGGTTTCATACCCAGTGCGGCGTAGGTCACGCTCAGTTGCTCCCGAAAGCGGGCAACCCATTCGGGCACGGTCTTTATGCCTTCCGTATTGATCCATTCCAGTTCGATGGAGGTAGTGGCCATAGGCACATACGGACGCAGACGGTCGGTGGTGTCCGTGCAGTGGTAGAACTTTTCATGATGCTTGTTCACATAGTCCAAGGCTTTCGTCAGATAATCCAATGCCTCTTCGTAACGTCCCTGTTCGTTGCAGCAGGAAGCCAGCGTGCGATAAGTGCCCGAAATCTGATACCAGTCTCCGTATTTCCGGAAAAGTTCCAATGCCTGTCCTGCCATCTGCATGGTCAGTTCCTCCCACGGCAAGTCTTCCGTATTGAGTACACGCATCACATTGGGGCGTTGTTCCACCAGCATGTCATAGTTCCTTTTGTCTTTCAGCAATTCCGCCATGGCCTGCAGAGCATTCGCCTCGAAATACACATAGCCATGCTTGCGGCTGAGGAACAGGCAATCTACCAAATAGCCTAATTCGCCCAATATCACATCTTGCGGCGTGTCTGCCTCATACATGCCGCCCGAACCTTTCATATAATAATAGTAGAGCAACTGCGCCGTGTCGCTTTCCAGCGCTTCGTCCACTTTCACTTCGTCAATGGCTTCCAGCGATTGTTGCTCCTGTTGCAGGTAATAATAGTATATGGCAGAGGCGATGGAGAACTCCGAACGGGCGTAATTCAGCTGCCCTTGTTCGCGGGCATCGGTCAGGGAAGAACGATCGTCGTTTATGCGCTTCATGCGCCGCAAGGCACTGTTGCGATAATCATAAAATTCCTTGTTCATGGCCGTGCGCTGGTATATCTTCATCAGCCCGATGTCGGCTATCAGACATTCCAGTTCATTGTCCGACTCATCATATACTTGCAGAAAAAGTTCCTCCGCCTTGTCAAAGTCCATTTGGATAAAAGCGCAGAAGCCCAAATTGTTGAGTGCCGAAGCACGTTGCGAAGGAAAATCGGCAGAAAGCTTGTAAGCTTCATGGGCAGACCGGTCGGCGAGGCCCAAATCTTTGTAACGTGCATGATAGGATACCCTGTTCAGAGAATCTGCCTGCCAGTACATAGCCATGTCTTTTCTTTCCCCGCAAGAAAAGAAAGTGCTTATTATGACCAGACATGCCGCCCACACAGGCAATACATACATTTTTCTCATGAAATTCATTCTCCTTCGTTACTTGTTCCCGAATACAAAAGTATCAATTCTTCCCTGAATAAAAACAAACTTCATGCTAAAAATAAAAAAAGAGGAAGTGTCATAATGCGAATTATGGCACAGCCTCTTCTAAAGAACTCTAAAACAAATAAAAGTTTAGTTCTTTGAAGCTTCCAAAGATGCTTTTCTGAATTCTTTCATCAGTTTTTCAATTTCCAACGAAGCCTTACGAGCACGAGTACCGGCAGCCTTGTTACCTTTTTCCAACTGCAATGCGGCGTCTGTCATGAAAGCCTCATTCAATTCTTTGATTTTTTCAATTAATTCGTTCATGATCTCTGATTTATAAATTACAAAACATTCCAAAATAAACTCTTTTTTGCCAATAAACACTGCTTACAGGCGTTTTTTTACGTTTTTTCAACAGTTTTGCAGATATAAAAAGGAATTAAAGGGGAATACCTGCCGGAATCCCCCTTCTGAACGACTAAATCTGAGCTAAAGCTTGATCCAAATCGGCTATCAAATCGTCTATGTGTTCGGTTCCGATAGAGAGTCGGATGGTACCCGGATAAATCTCTTGTTCAGCCAATTCTTGTTCATTAAGCTGAGAGTGGGTGGTGCTGGCAGGATGGATGACCAGTGACTTCACATCGGCCACATTGGCCAGCAAAGAGAATATCTCCAGGCTGTCGATGAAACGGAAAGCCTCTTCCTGTCCGCCCTTGATTTCGAAAGTAAAGATAGAGCCTCCGCCTTTGGGGAAGTATTCCTGATACAGCTTGTGGTCCGGGTGCTCGGGCAAAGAGGGGTGATTT
>JAUNIV010000132.1 GCA_030523385.1 Bacteroidales bacterium
TTTTTTAAAGGACAAAAAAATTTTTTCAAGGCATCAAATCATCGGTTTGATACTATCAAAATCCTCCTCAATAGCCTGCATGATCTTCTCCAAAGCTCCGGAGTTGTGTTGCACGTAGTCGCCTGCTGCCCGGCCTGCCTGCTCCAAATAGCTGCGGTCACTCAGGAAACGATCCATCAGGGTGCGGAAATCTGCATCGCAGGTAATCTCAAAGCCGCCTTTCCGCTCCAACAGGTGTTGTGCCTCGCGGAATTTCTTGTTGTTGGGACCGAATATCACGGGAATACCATATACGGCGGCTTCCAGCACATTGTGTATGCCCACACCGAAACCTCCGCCTATGTATGAAATCTCGCCATAACGGTAGATGGAAGACAGAAGTCCGTAGCAGTCGATAATCAGACAGTCGGCTTGCGTCACATTGGCTTCTGTGGCTTGCGTGTAGCGCAGGCAGGGACGTTTCAGCTTTTCCTGTATTTCTTTCAGGTGGCTTTCGCTCACCACGTGCGGAGCGATAATCAGCTTCATTTCAGGGTGTTGGTTGAAGTATTCGATGAAGATGTCTTCGTCCGGTCCCCACGAGCTGCCTGCCACTAAGGTAAGCGCATCACCCTTGAATTGCTTCACCAGCGGGAGTTGTTTAGCTTCGCGGCAGATGTCGAGCACACGGTCGAAGCGCGTATCGCCCACAATCGTGACATCAGTCACTCCGATTCCTGCCAACAGCTGTTGGGACAGCTCGTTCTGTACAAACAGATGGGCGAAAGTCTTCAGCACGCGGCTGTATCTCTTCCCATACC
Source organism: Bacteroidales bacterium (assembly GCA_030523385.1). Taxonomy (GTDB): domain Bacteria; phylum Bacteroidota; class Bacteroidia; order Bacteroidales; family Bacteroidaceae; genus Phocaeicola. Next base: position 801 of record JAUNIV010000132.1, read on the forward strand.
AGCGGAAGAATACCTGATTGGGGCGGAAGATGGACGACACGCTATAGACAGGTATGCCCTTGCGATGAAGCTCGTTCAGGTAGTTCTGCCAAAACTCGTATTTGATGAAGAAGGCCATGCAGGGATTGGCCAGCTCTACGAAGCGGCGCACATTGCGCGGAGTGTCGAAAGGCAGGTAGCACACTAAGTCAGCCCCTGCATAATTCTTCCGCACCTCGTAGCCCGAAGGAGAAAAGAAAGTCTGCAATATTTTGTATTCGGGATGCTCCCGGCGGATGCGCTCGATGAGCGGGCGTCCTTGCTCGAACTCGCCCAACGAAGCGGCATGAAACCAGATGTAGCGGGCATTGCGGTCGATGTGGCTGTGCAGCAGCTTGAACACTTCGCGATGTCCCTTTACCATCTTGGCGGGCTTCTCGCTGAACAAGGCAGCGAGTTTCACCCCGAACAGATAAATATAGATGACCAGATTATAAATCATGACCTTTCTTCCTTGCTTATTTGAGTACCTCTACCGCCCGACGGATGCGACGCAGGGTTTCTTCCTTGCCCAATACTGCCGAAATGTCGAACATGTGCGGTCCTTTCCCTTCGCCCACCAGCGTAAGGCGGAAGGCATTCATGATGTTGCCCAAGTGGTAGCCTTTGTCGGCAATCCATTTCATCACCACTTCTTCCTGATGCTCCAATGAGAAGTCGTCCAGTGCTTCGAGCACATCGGCCAGTTCCAGCATCCGTTCGGGTGAATCTTCTTTCCAACGTTTCTTGCGGGTCTTTTCGTCATACTCCGTAGGAGCCACGAAGAAGAACTTGCAGGTCTCCCACAGGTCTTTGATGAAGCTCACGCGGTCTTTCATCAGTCCCACTACGGTGATGACCTTATCCATCGGAGCATCAATGCCGTGTTCTTTCAGGATGGGGAGGAAGAGCTGTGCCACTTCGGCATTATCTTTTCTCAATATATATTCGTGGTTGAACCACTTGCCTTTCTCAAAGTCGAACTTGGCGCCAGCCTTGCTGCAACGGTGCAGGTCGAAAAGGCGTATCAGCTCATCCAGCGACATGATTTCCTGATCGTTGCCCGGATTCCAGCCCAACAAAGCCAGGAAGTTGATAACGGCTTCGGGCAAGTAACCCGATTCGCGATAACCTGAAGATACTTCGCCGGACTTCGGGTCGTGCCATTCCAGCGGGAATACGGGGAATCCCAATCGGTCGCCGTCGCGTTTGCTCAGCTTGCCGTTACCGTCGGGTTTGAGCAACAAGGGCAGGTGGGCGAACTCGGGCATGGTGTCTTCCCATCCGAAAGCACGGTAGAGCAACACATGGAGCGGAGCGGAAGGAAGCCACTCTTCACCACGGATAACGTGTGACACTTCCATCAGATGGTCGTCCACGATGTTGGCCAGATGGTAAGTAGGCAGTTCGTCGGCCGACTTGTATAACACCTTATCGTCCAGAATAGAAGAATTGATGACTACTTCTCCGCGAATGAGGTCGTGCACATGCACGTCTTCGTTCGGCTCTATCTTGAAGCGCACCACATATTGCTTGCCTTCGGCAATGAGGGCATCCACTTCTTCTTTGGGCAAGCTCAGCGAGTTGCGCATAGACAGGCGGGTAGAGGCATCATACTGGAAGTTGGCTATCTCCTTGCGTTTGGCTTCCAGTTCTTCGGGAGTATCGAAAGCAACGTATGCCTTGCCGTTGTCGAGCAACACCTGCACGTATTTCTTGTAGATGTCCCGACGTTCCGACTGGCGATACGGGCCGTGATTGCCGCCGAAGCTGACGCCTTCGTCAAACTCCAGTCCCAACCACTTGAAGGATTCTATGATGTATTCTTCCGCTCCCGGAACAAAACGGTTTGAGTCTGTATCTTCTATACGGAATATGAAGTCGCCGCCATGCTGACGGGCAAACAGATAGTTATACAAGGCCGTGCGCACACCGCCGATATGCAACGCTCCCGTAGGGCTGGGAGCAAAACGAACTCTTACTTTTCTTTCTGACATAGTTGTTTTAACTAAAATACGCCGCAAAAATAATTTATTTTTCCCGATTTTTTCGTATTTTGCGCGCAAAAATGCAAGATTATGAGAAGTTTCAAAGCCAGCAAGCGGTTTTCATATAAAGATTTGATATATAAATGCCTTATTTTCATCGCTACGGTGACGATAATTACCTATTTCCTGCCCAAAGAAGGGAAGTTCAATTATCAATTTGACATCAACAAGCCTTGGAAGTATGGGCTGTTGCAGGCTTCTTTCGACTTTCCCATCTATAAAAACGATGTGCAGGTGCAGAAAGAGCAAGACAGCGTCCTGGCCAACTACCAGCCCTATTACCAGATAGACAGGGATGTAGAGAAGAACGTGATTGCGCGGCTGCGGGAAGACTACAGCAAGACGCTGCGCCAGTCATTGCCCGGACCGGACTACGTGAGGCACATAGAGCGCACGCTGAGGGCTTTGTATGAAAACGGCATCGTGGCAGGCAACGACCTGACGCGCATGGAGGAAGACAACATCATCGCCGTCCGGCTGGTGGACAAGAACGTGGCCACTACCCGCTTCATTGACCAGCTCTACACCGTAAAGGAGGCATACGAGTGCCTGCTCAATTCGGACACAGTCCACTATAAGAAACAAATCTTGCAACAGTGCAACCTCAATGAATACATCACTCCCAATCTGCTCTATGACGAAGAGAAGTCGGAAGCGGCGCAAGAAGACTTGCTGGCCAATGTTTCGTGGGCCAACGGCTTTGTGCTGAACGGCCAGAAAATCATCGACCGCGGAGAGATTGTGAATGAGAATACCTATAATATATTGGAATCTTTGCGCAAGGAGTGGGAAAAGAGAAGCGACTCTGCGCAAGAGAAGCGGTTGACATTGGCGGGGCAGATATTATATGTAGGCATATTCCTGCTCTGCTTCATGGCTTATCTGGAACTGTTTCGCGGAGATTATTACGAGACGAAGGGCACGCTCCTGTTGCTCTTCCTGCTGATGGTGCTGTTTCCGGTCATCTCGTCGGTCATTGTGGAGCAGAACCTGGCCAGCATCTATGTCGTTCCGTTTGCCATGATTCCCATCATCGTGCGTGTCTTTCTCGATTCGCGCACGGCCTTCATGGCACACATCACCATCATCCTGCTGTGTTCCATCACGCTGCGCTTCCCCCACGAGTTCATCTTGTTGCAGGCGGTGGCAGGCATGACTGCCATCTTCAGCCTGCGCGAACTTTCGCAACGGTCGCAGTTGCTGCGCACAGCCCTGATTGTCTTTGCCAGTTACGCCCTGCTCTACTTTGCTTTCGAGCTGATTCACGAAGACGACTTGACGAAGCTGAATACGCGCATGTACATCTACTTTATGATCAACGGCATCCTGCTGTTGTTCGCCTATCCGCTGCTGTTCTTATTAGAGAAAGCTTTTGGATTCACCTCCGACGTGACACTCGTGGAGCTTTCCAACATCAACACCCGCCTGCTGCGCGAAATGTCCGAAGTGGCTCCCGGCACCTTCCAGCATTCGCTCCAGATGGCCAATCTGGCGGCTGCGGCTGCCAATCGCATCGGAGGAAAGAGCCAACTGGTGCGTACCGGTGCTTTGTATCACGACATTGGCAAGATGGTGAATCCCGCTTTCTTTACCGAGAACCAGTCGGGCGTCAATCCGCATAAAAGCCTGAGCTACGAGCAGAGTGCGCACGTGATTATCAGCCATGTGACCGACGGGCTGAAGCTGGCAGAGAAGCACAACCTACCCAAAGTCATCAGAGACTTCATCAGTACCCACCACGGCGAGGGGCTGACGAAATACTTCTACATATCCTATAAGAACGAGCACCCGGGCGAAGAGGTGGATGCCGACAAGTTCCGCTATCCGGGTCCCAACCCCTTCACCAAAGAGCAGGCCATACTGATGATGGCCGACTCGGTGGAAGCCGCTTCGCGAAGCCTGAACGAATATACGGAGGAGAGCATCAGCACGCTGGTGGATAAGATTATAGACTCGCAGGTGTCAGAAGGCTACTTCAAAGAGTGTCCCATTACCTTCAAGGACATAGCGATGGTGAAAGCCCTGTTCAAGGAAAAGCTGAAGACGATGTATCACACGCGCATCAGTTATCCGGAGCTGAAGAAGTAGTCAGGCTCTCCAACAGTCCTGCACAGGCATCTTCGAGAATATCCAACACATTCTCGAAACCTTGTGCCCCGCCATAATAGGGGTCGGGCACATAGTCCACCATCTTTACGCGGCAGAAGTCCGTCATGCGGCATATTTTCTTCTCCGATTCCACGTCGGGAGCCAGTTCCTTCAAGTCCTGGATGTTGCGGTCGTCCATGCCCACAATCAGGTCGAAATGATAGAAGTCGTCGGTGCAGACAGGTCGCGAGCGGTGTGTCAGCTTGTATCCCCGACGGGCTGCGTGCATCCTCATACGGCTGTCGGGCAGTTCTCCGCGGTGATAACTCAGTATTCCGGCAGAATCCACTTCTATCTCCCGTTCCGCCCCTGCCCGTTTGACGAAAGTGCGCATCACTTCTTCGGCCGAAGAAGAGCGACAGATATTGCCTAAGCAAACAAAAAGTATTCGTTTCATAAATATGTTCCGTTTCAAGTTTTCGGGGGATAAATATAGAAGAAAAAAATGAAATGAGTAACTTTGCACGGTCATTAATATTTTGAACGCAATGAACTTTGAACCATATTTCGGGGTGGCTTATGCCGCCCTTCTTGGCATATTCTTTTTCTGCGGCCTGCTCCGGTGCTGCGACCTTTGGAAGCCGTTGGGCATGGATGCGGACACGCTTTATCCGGCACGTCGGATTGTGGCGTGCGTCTATTTCTCCGTGATGCTGCTCCTGCCGTGCGCACTGCATCCGCTGAGTCCCGACGCGCGGCTGCTTGCCCACTGTTTCTGGGTGCTCTTCGTCCCGGCGGCTACCTCGTTGGGCTACAAACGGTTTTTCTACGGCGACAGGCGGCACAGCCTGTTGCGCGTCGTGCTTATCGGAGGCGTGCCGCTGGTCTTCATGCTTGCGCTTTCGGGCATAGCCTTGGCGGGCGGTGACGTGCTGATGCCCCACAAGAAAGCGGTCATCCATGCCGCAGGGGTGCTTGGCGCCTTGCTCACCGCCTACCAGCTGCACGTCATGATCTGGCTGTGGCACATCATATCGGGTGCGGATGCCACGGCACGCGCCGCCGACAGGCTGTTCCCGAAGAGATTCGCGTCCGGAATGTTTTCTGTGTCATCGTCAGTGCTGGCAGCGACATGGGCTGTTTTCCTGTTTGGAAGCATGTCCTCGAACACTGCATTAGCCGGAAGCATAAGCGTTGTGGGGTTGGCGATATTCTTTGTAATCCTGCATCCGCAACGGGTGGAGGAGCAAGCCGGGGATGAGGAACAGAAAATCATGGTTGCCGTAACCCCGAATGGCGATACCGTCCGGATAGCCGTGTCGGCCGAAGAGCGGCCCGAAGCGGAAGCTCCCCAGGAATCCATCCAAGCGAAAGAAAAGAAATATACCCTTCCGGAGACACAGCTTGACAGTATGGAACATCAGATAAGGAAACTCGTGGAAGGACGGCGAATGTATCTTAATCCCGGCTTGAAACAAGACATTTTGGAGAAGAAGCTCGGCGTCAACCACTCCTATCTGAGCGAAGTATTTGCACGCCGTTTCGGTTCGTTTAACCAATATTTGAATACCCTGCGGATGGAACACGCGATACGTTATACCGCCGAACACCCCGGTGCCAAGCAGTCGGAAGTGGTGCTTCGCAGCGGTTTCGGCTCTGACAAAAGCTATTACAGGGCAAAGGCTGCATACAAGGCGAAAAAATCACCGGCAAAAAGCAGACATACAGATAATCCACTGGACAGCAACAGATTATACCTATAATTTTTGATAATCTGACAGACAAATTTTCAAATTTGATAATCTGACACACGAAT
>JAUNIV010000133.1 GCA_030523385.1 Bacteroidales bacterium
CACGCTAATTATAGTAAGGAGTATGCAAAATTCAAATTATATAATTGAGGTAAAGGGTGTGTCCAAGTATTTTGATGACAAAATGGTGTTGGACAACATTAATTTATATGTGAAGAAAGGGGAGTTCGTGACTATCCTGGGGCCTTCGGGTTGCGGAAAGACTACACTTCTTCGCCTGATAGCCGGTTTTCAGACAGCATCGGAAGGAGAGATACGGATAGCAGGAGAGGAGATTACGCAGACTCCGCCCCATAAGCGTCCGGTGAACACAGTCTTTCAGAAGTATGCTTTGTTTCCGCATTTGAATGTGTTTGACAACATTGCTTTCGGACTGAAGCTGAAGAAAATGCCCAAGCAGACCATAGAGAAGAAAGTAAAGGCGGCCTTGCGCATGGTGGGAATGACCGATTATGAGTATCGGGATGTCAACTCCCTGTCGGGCGGACAGCAGCAGCGTGTGGCCATAGCCCGTGCCATTGTGAACGAGCCGGAAGTGCTCCTGCTGGATGAACCTTTGGCTGCCCTTGACCTGAAGATGCGGAAAGACATGCAGATGGAGCTGAAGGAGATGCACAAGACTTTGGGCATAACCTTTGTCTATGTGACACATGACCAGGAAGAAGCCCTGACACTGAGTGACACCATCGTGGTCATGAGCGAAGGAAAAATACAGCAGATAGGTACGCCGGTGGATATTTACAACGAACCGGTCAATTCGTTCGTGGCCGACTTCATAGGCGAAAGCAATATCCTGAACGGAATCATGGTAAAGGACAAGCTGGTGCGTTTTGCCGGGACAGAATTTGAGTGTGTGGATGAAGGTTTTGGCGAGAATGTGCCTGTAGATGTAGTAGTACGTCCCGAAGATTGGTACATCTTCCCCGATTCGGGGGCAGCCCAACTGTCGGGCGTGGTCACTTCTTCCATCTTTAAGGGCGTGCATTACGAAATGGTAGTCGTAGCCAATGGATACGAGTTTGTGGTGCAGGATTATCACCATTTTGCAGTAGATGAGAAAGTGGGGCTGTTGGTAAAACCCTTCGACATCCATATCATGAAGAAGGAACGCGTATGCAATGTGTTCGAAGGAGAGATGAAAGACGAAACCCACGTGGATTTCTTAGGATGCACTTTCGAATGTATGCCGGTGAAGGACATGGAGGCAGGCACGAAAGTAACCGTACAGGTGGCTTTCGGCGACATCATCCTGCAGGACAACGAGGAAGACGGAACCTTGACGGGCGATGTGCGTTTCATCCTTTACAAGGGCGACCATTATCACCTCACCGTAGCATCGGATTGGGACGAGGACATTTACGTAGATACCAATGATGTGTGGGACAATGGTGACCACGTGGGTATCACGATTCCGCCCGAAGCCATCCGGATAACCCGATTTGTAGAACCATCATTATAATAAAGAGAAAAGAGAAGTGTTAAGAGCGATTCGTTTTTTCTTGTCCTCACGTAAGAGCTGGACTCTTCCTTACGTGATATTTTCGGCGGTATTTGTTGTTCTTCCGCTGTTGCTGATAGTGGTCTATGCGTTTATGGATGATGCCGGCCACTTCACGTTGGGCAATTTTGCCAAGTTCTTCGCCCATCCCGAAGCCGTCAATACTTTTGTCTATTCCATCGGCGTAGCCATTATCACTACGGTGCTGTGCATCCTGTTGGGCTATCCGGCGGCCTATATATTGACGCAGACCCGTATGAAATATGCATCTACCGTGGTGGTGCTGTTTATCCTGCCCATCTGGGTGAATATCCTGATACGCACACTGGCCACAGTGGCGTTGTTTGATTTCATCGATGTGCCGTTGGGAGAGGGGGCTTTGATTTTCGGCATGGTCTATAACTTCCTGCCTTTCATGATTTATCCCATCTACAATACGCTCCAGAAGTTGGACAAAAGCTATGTGGAGGCAGCGCAGGATTTGGGAGCAAACCCCACGCAAGTGTTCTTCAAGGCCGTGCTTCCTCTGTCCATGCCGGGCATTGTGAGCGGCATACTCATGGTATTCATGCCTACCATCTCCACCTTTGCCATAGCCGAGCTGCTGACCATGAACAACATCAAGCTCTTCGGAACTACCATTCAGGAAAATATCAACAACAGCATGTGGAACTACGGCGCAGCCCTGTCACTCATCATGCTGTTCCTCATAGGAGCCACTACCTTGCTGGCTTCGGACGACAGGGACAATGACGAAGGAGGTGGCTTATGGTAAAGAAGATATTTTGTCAGGGATATTTGTGGCTGCTTTTGCTGATGCTCTATGCGCCCATCTTCATCATCATGATTTATTCGTTTACCGAGGCAAAGGTGTTGGGCAACTGGACCGGTTTTTCTACCCGGCTCTATTCGTCGCTTTTCGTTAGCGGTGCGCACCACTCGCTGACCAATGCCCTGCTCAACACGCTGACCATTGCCCTGATAGCCGCCACGGTTTCCACGCTTTTGGGCAGCATTACCGCCATCGGCATTTTCAGCCTCCGCACCCGTGCCCGCAAGGCTATCAGTTTTGTCAACAACATACCTATTCTGAATGGCGACATCATCATCGGTATTTCCTTGTTCCTGTTGTTCGTGTCGTTGGGCATTCCTCAGGGCTATATCACGGTGGTACTGGCACACATCACTTTCTGCACTCCTTACGTGGTGTTGAGCGTGCTTCCTCGCTTGAAGCAGATGAATCCCAACATCTATGAAGCTGCGCTCGATTTGGGTGCCACTCCCATGCAGGCGCTTCGTAAGGTCATCATCCCGGAGATTCTGCCAGGCATGATTTCAGGATTCATGCTGGCTGTCACCCTGTCCATCGACGATTTTGCCGTGACGGTGTTTACCATCGGCAACCAGGGATTGGAAACCCTCTCTACCTATATATATGCCGATGCACGGAAGGGCGGACTTACTCCCGAACTCCGTCCGCTGTCCACCATCATATTTGTGGTAGTGCTGGTGTTGCTCATTATTATCAATCGCCGTGCAGGCAAGAAAAAAGAAGCATAAAGCCATGAAGAAGTTGACAGAAAGAATCGCAGCCTGCCTCTGTATGCTGTTTGCCCTGACAGGATGTTACAACATGGAGCCTCGCGAGCAGGTGCTGAAAATATATAATTGGGCCGACTATATAGATGAAGATGTGTTGGCAGAGTTTCCTGACTGGTATCGGGAGCAGACGGGCGAAGAGATACGCATCGTCTATCAGACGTTTGACATCAACGAAATCATGCTCACCAAGATAGAGCGCGGACACGAAGATTTCGATGTGGTGTGTCCTTCGGAATACATCATCGAGCGTATGTTGCGCAAAGACCTGTTGCTCCCCATTGATACGGCATTCGGCACAACGCCCAACTATCTGCATAACGAATCTCCCTACATCCGTGAGCAGTTGGACAAACTGAGCCAGCCGAACCGCCGTGCTTCCGACTATGCCATCGGCTACATGTGGGGCACAGCAGGCATTCTGTTTAATGCAGACCATGTCCCGGTCTCGGACGCACAAACCTGGGCAAGCCTCTGGAATCCGAAATACCGCAACAAGATACTGATGAAAGAAAGTTACCGCGATGCCTACGGCACGGCTTTGATTTATGCCAATACCGACAGGTTGAAGCAAGGACAGGTCACGGTGGAAGATTTGATGAACGACTATTCGCAGGCTTCCATTGACACGGTAGAGAAGTATCTGAAAGCCATGAAACCGCTCATAGCCGGATGGGAAGCCGATTTCGGCAAGGAGATGATGACCAAAGGCAAAGCCTGGCTGAACATGACCTGGAGCGGTGATGCGGTATGGGCCATCGAAGAAGCGGAAGGCGTGGGCGTAAATTTGGATTACGAGGTGCCGGTGGAAGGAAGCAATGTGTGGTATGACGGATGGGTGATACCCAAATATGCACGCAACGTGAAGGCCGCCAGTTATTTCATCAACTACCTGTGCATGTCCGAAGTAGCCCTGCGCAATATGGATGCCTGTGGCTACGTGAGCGCAATCGCTACCCCCGAAATATTGGAAGAGAAGATAGATACCACGCTGGATTATGTGGCCGACTTGAGCTATTTCTTCGGTCCCGAAGCAGACAGCATTCCTATAGATAAGGTGCAATATCCGGACCGCCGCGTCGTGGAGCGTTGTGCCATGATACGCGATTCGGGCGACAGGACGGAAGAAGTGCTGGAGATGTGGTCGCGCGTGAAAGGCGATAATTTAGGTGTAGGCGTGGTGATAGTCATCCTCGTGTCGGTAGGCGTGATGGTGGTCTATACCGTCTATCGAAAATTGCAGCATTACCAACGGGAAAAACAACAACGGAAAAGAAGAAAACATAGGCGGCAGCGTCAGAGAAGAAGTTGAGAACCCAATAATGGGAGGAATTCCGTCTCTTTAATACCTCCCTTTTTTTACGTATATATCTTCATACGCCAATGCATATATCTTCGTGGACCAACGCATATATTTACGTTGGCTTATGAAGATATATGCATTGGCGTATGAAGTCATATACCCTTTCAGACCGAATCTTTGCAATCAAAGATAAAAGAGGAAGAAGATTACAATTGTCATAATCCGCCCTTATTTTGTAGGATTCTAAAGATATTTTCGATAAAAATGAAAAATAATTTGCTAATTAATTTTGCATTATCTATTTAATTACTAATTTTGAGCGTCGCATCCGAGAAGTCGTATGCGGCGTAGTGAAAAGGCAAAAATAATTTATAACCTTAAAATAACAACTATGAGTTACTTACGATTTGACAAGACTCTTATGACGAACCTCGGAGAATCACTTCCAAGAGAAATTCTTCGTACTAACCGTTCAGGGGCTTACCATTGTACAACCATTGTTGATTGCAATACGAGAAAGTATCATGGCTTGCTCGTGATTCCCGTTCCCGAACTGGATGACGAGAATCATGTGTTGCTCTCTTCATTGGATGAGACGGTGATACAGCATGGCGCAGAATTTAATCTGGGGCTTCATAAGTATCAGGGCGACAACTACAGTCCGAAAGGACATAAGTACATTCGCGAGTTTGAATGCGAAAAAGTACCTACCACCATCTACCGCGTGGGAGGAGTTGTCCTGAAGAAAGAAAAACTTTTCGTTCATCACGAAAATAGAATCCTTATCCGCTACACGCTGATGGAGGCACACTCTGCCACCACGTTGCGTCTGCGTCCGTTCTTAGCTTTCCGCAGTGTGCGCCAATATACGCACGAGAACCCGCAGGCAAGCCGTGACTATCAGCAGGTAGATAATGGTATCAAGACTTGCATGTATCCGGGCTATCCCGAACTCTTCATGCAGCTCAACAAGAAGAACGAATTTCATTTCCAGCCCGACTGGTACCGGGGCATCGAGTATCCTAAAGAGCAGGAGAGAGGTTATGACTTCAATGAGGACCTCTACGTGCCGGGTTACTTTGAAGTAGATATCAAGAAGGGCGAGAGCATCGTGTTCTCAGGAGGTATTTCCGAAGTTCCCACAAGGACGTTGAAAACGTTCGAGGGTGAAGTGGATGTGCGTACACCGCGCGATAACTTCCAGCACTGCCTGATTAATGCCGCACACCAGTTCTTGAACAAGCAGGACGAAGAATCCTACATCTTGGCCGGTTATCCGTGGTTCAAGTGTCGTGCGCGCGACTTGTTCATCTCTCTGCCGGGCCTTACATTGGCCATAGACGAAGTGCCAAAGTTTGAAACCGTGATGGAGACAGCCCGCAAGGCCATCCATGACTTTATGAACGATGAGCCTTCGCACATCAAGATATACGAGATGGAACATCCCGACGTGCTGTTGTGGGCAGTATGGTGTATCCAGCAATATGCCAAAATGGTGTCAAGAGACCGTTGCCGCGAACTCTATGGTTCGCTGCTGAAGGAAATCATGGAATATCTCCGTCGCGAGAACCATCCCAACCTCTTCTTGCACTCCAACGGTTTGGTTTATGCCAACGGACACGACAAGGCCATTACGTGGATGAACTCTACGGCCAACGGACGTCCGGTCATTGTGCGTAGCGGCTATATCGTAGAATTCAACTCACTTTGGTATAACGCCTTGCGCTTCACGGCCGACCTGTTGGGCGAAGCCGGTGACAGCACTCTGGCAGAAGACCTGAATGCACTGGCCGAAAAGTGTGGCAAGTCATTCGTCGATACTTTCTTGAATGAATACGGCTACCTGCTGGATTACGTGGATGGCAACATGATGGACTGGAGCGTTCGTCCCAACATGATTTTCACTGTGGCTTTCGACTACTCTCCGTTAGATGCCCGCCAGAAGAAAGGCGTGCTTGACATTGTGACGAAGGAATTGCTCACGCCGAAGGGACTGCGTTCGCTCAGCCCGAAGAGCGGCGGCTACAACCCCAACTATGTGGGTCCGCAGATACAGCGTGACTATGCTTACCATCAGGGTACGGCATGGCCGTGGCTGGCAGGATTCTACTTCGAGGCATACCTGCGCACGTATAAGATGAGCGGTGTGGGCCTCGTAGAACGCCAGCTGATTGGTTACGAAGACGAGATGACCTCCCATTGCATCGGCTCTATCCCCGAACTGTTTGACGGTAACCCGCCTTTCCGTGGCCGCGGTGCCGTATCGTTCGCCATGAACGTGGCCGAGATTCTGCGAGTATTATATTTATTAGGTAAATACAATTATTAAAAGGAGGGACCTGTATGAAAGTATTAATGTTTGGATGGGAATTTCCTCCCAAAATATACGGTGGTCTTGCTGTTG
>JAUNIV010000134.1 GCA_030523385.1 Bacteroidales bacterium
TACGGAGCGCGACCTTTATACAAAGAACATTCCCGAATATCAAGAACACGCAGCTACAGTGACAGCCGTTGTTGCTTTGGGTATAGCCAATTTAGATAAACAGCTGTCTCGCGAAGGAATGTACAAGGAGTAGTGAAATTTGGCTCATTTTTCTTTATTATGTGCAGTAATGTCGTTTTTTAGTGTAAAAAATGTTAGCTGAAGTTCAGTTTACTGATATAATGTTTACCTTTGCCGCACAACTTTTATGGGGGAACTGATGAACAAATCAACCCTCGAAAATGTTAAGGGTAAAAAGTAATTTATAAAACAAAAGTAAATTGAAGCTTATGTCACAGGTTATTGGACATATTTCGCAGGTTATCGGACCGGTAGTCGATGTGTGCTTTGAGAGAAAAGAAAGCATCGACACCGATCTTTTGCTTCCGAGTATTCACGACGCACTGACTATCAAACGCAAGGACGGCAGAACGTTGGTCGTGGAAGTACAACAACACATAGGTGAGGACACCGTGCGCACGGTCGCTATGGATAGTACGGACGGGTTGCAAAGGGGTATGGAGGTGGTACCTACAGGACACCCTATCACCATGCCGGTGGGAAACCAGATTAAAGGAAGACTGATGAATGTGGTGGGCGAAGCTGTGGACGGCATGCGTCCTTTAGACAAGGAAGGTGCTTACCCCATACACCGTGAGCCTCCCAAGTTTGAAGAGCTTTCCACCGTTCAAGAAGTACTTTTTACGGGTATTAAGGTCATTGACTTGCTGGAGCCTTATTCCAAGGGTGGAAAGATTGGCCTGTTTGGTGGTGCCGGTGTGGGCAAGACGGTGCTTATCATGGAGTTGATAAACAACATTGCCAAGAAGCATAATGGTTTCTCCGTATTTGCCGGTGTGGGCGAACGTACGCGTGAGGGTAACGACCTGTTGCGCGAGATGATCGAATCCGGAGTAATACGCTACGGAGAAGAGTTTAAGAAAAGTATGGAAGAAGGTCATTGGGACCTCTCCAAAGTGGATTACAATGAGGTGGAGAAATCGCAGGCTACGCTGGTGTATGGCCAGATGAACGAACCGCCCGGAGCACGTTCTTCCATCGCCCTTTCGGGACTGACCGTGGCAGAGTCTTTCCGTGACCGCAAGAGCGGAGATGCCAACGGACCGCGAGACATTCTGTTCTTTATCGACAACATATTCCGTTTCACGCAGGCGGGTTCCGAAGTGTCCGCTTTGTTGGGACGTATGCCGTCGGCTGTGGGTTATCAGCCTACGCTGGCCACAGAGATGGGACAGATGCAGGAGCGAATCACTTCTACGAAGAACGGTTCTATCACTTCCGTGCAGGCGGTATATGTGCCGGCCGATGACTTGACCGACCCTGCCCCTGCCACTACATTTACCCACCTGGATGCCACTACCGTGTTGAGCCGTAAGATTACCGAGTTGGGTATCTATCCGGCAGTTGATCCGTTGGAATCCACTTCGCGCATCCTCGACCCGCTCATTGTTGGTCAGGAACACTACGATGTGGCTCAGCGCGTAAAGCAGATTCTTCAGCGCAACAAGGAGTTGCAAGACATCATTTCGATTTTGGGTATGGACGAGTTGAGCGATGAAGACCGCCAGACGGTGAATCGCGCCCGTCGTGTACAGCGTTTCTTGTCACAACCTTTTGCCGTGGCCGAACAGTTTACGGGTGTGCCGGGCGTGATGGTCTCCATCGAAGATACCATCAAAGGCTTCCGCATGATTCTGGACGGCGAGGTGGATTACCTGCCCGAACAGGCTTTCCTCAATGTAGGCACCATCGAAGAAGCGATAGAAAAAGGAAAGAAATTGCTGGATGCAGCCGAGAACAAGAAATAAATGTGAGTTATGGAACATCATGAATCACTTCATCTGATTGTTGTTTCGCCGGAAGCTACCCTCTATGACGGCAAGGTGCAAATAGTGAGCCTGCCGGGCGAGATGGGATCCTTCTCCGTTTTGTTTGGCCATGCTCCGCTCATATCTTCCTTAGTAGCAGGAGAGATACGCTACAGGGAGGCAGACGAGCCGGAGAAGTACATCGGGCTGTCAGGAGGATTTGTCGAGATAAGGGATAATGTGGTTTCCGCGTGTGTGGAAATTTGATGCGGGAAATATGTTTTTATTAGTCGCAAAGAGAAAGTTTATCATATCACTCACCATTCTGATGGTGGTGTTGAGTTGGGGAGGAGCGTTGTTGTTTCACACGCTGTTGCCACAGTATTATTTTGCGTGGTATCCTTCCATCCCCATCTTCTTCTATCTCTTCGGGCTGTTTTACATATTCATGTTCGGTTATTGCTATCGGGTGAATCCTCAGAAGATGGTGGCGGTCTATTTGGTAGCCAAGGTGACCAAGATGCTGCTCAGCATATTGATTCTGATGATTTATGCCGTAGCGGTGGCTCATCAGGTAATTCCATTCATAGCCACCTACATGGCGTTCTATGTGATTTTCCTGATATTTGAGACCCGTTTCTTTTTCCATTTCGAGATAAAACATAAAAGTAATAAGTACAAGTATAGGTAATGTATATGATGAGAAGTTTGCGATACATAGCAGCGGTTTTGGCATGTCTGGCGGTGTTCGTGCAGGGAGCGATGGCTCAGGAAGAACCTTCGGCCGACGGCAAGGAACAGCCGATAGATGTCAATGAAGTTGTTTTCGGACATATAGGTGATTCGTATGAATGGCATATCACCGATATAGGCGGGAAAGCTATCAGCATTCCTCTTCCTGTCATTGTGAAGAGCAGCACGGGATGGCATGTTTTCCTTTCTTCTCGTTTGGAAGAAGGAGAATATGAGGGCCTGTACGTAGCCTCAGAGGGAGATAACAAAGGCAAGATAGTGGAACGGAATGCCGACGGGCAGGAAGTAAGACCACTGGATATTTCCATTACGAAAAATGTGACGGGACTGTTCATCAACAGTGCCATACTGGTGGCGCTCGTGTTGGGATGTGCCCGCTGGTATAAGAAACATCCCGTGGAACAGGAAGCTCCGAAAGGCGTGGTAGGCATGCTGGAGGCTTGCATCCTGTCTATCAACGACGATGTGATAAAAGGATGTGTGGGCAAGGACTACAGACGCTATGCTCCCTATCTGCTTACGGTCTTTTTCTTTATTCTCATCAATAACCTGATGGGACTGATACCTTTCTTTCCCGGAGGTGCCAATGTGACGGGAAATATAGCCATCACCTTCGTATTGGCCGTATGTACATTTCTTGCCGTCAATTTGTTTGGCAACAAGGAATATTGGAAAGAAATCCTCTGGCCCGACGTACCCTGGTGGCTCAAGGCTCCGTTCCCCATGATGCCCATTATCGAATTGTTCGGTATCTTTACGAAGCCCTTTGCGCTGATGATTCGTTTGTTTGCCAATATCATGGCAGGCCATGCAGCTATCCTCAGCCTCATCTCCATCATCTTTATTACGGCCAATCTGGGTCCGCTGATCAATGGTTCGATGGGAGTGGTGGCAGTGCTCTTCGGTGTGTTCATGGATGCGCTTGAGTTGTTGGTGGCATTCATTCAGGCATACGTGTTTACTATGTTGTCGGCAGTGTTTATCGGGCTTTCCCGTACGGAGCCGGCACATGAAAAGAAATAAAAATAATAAATCAAATAATTAATTTAAAAACAAACTATTATGTTACTAGCAGTTTTATTACAGTCCGCCGCAGCGGCAGGTTTAGGAAAATTGGGTGCTGCACTTGGAGCAGCTATTGCAGTAATCGGTGCAGGTATCGGTATCGGTAAGATTGGTGGTGCCGCCATGGAGGCCATTGCCCGTCAGCCGGAATCGGCAGGTGACATTCGTATGAATATGATTATCATCGCTGCCCTGGTAGAAGGTGTGGCACTGATTGCCATCATTGTTTGTTTGTTGACTTTGTTCTTGTAATTTTTTAATAGGATAGTATGTCATTGTTAACACCTGACAGCGGTCTGTTATTCTGGATGGTCATCGTCTTCGGTATCGTCTTTGTCATCCTGGCAAAGTATGGTTTCCCGGTGATTGTCAGAATGGTGGATGAGCGGAAAGAGTATATCGACAAATCACTGCAGGCTGCGCGCCAGGCCAACGAACAGTTGGTCGGCGTCAAAGCCGAGAGTGAGGCGATATTGGCCAAGGCTCGCGAGGAACAGGCGCGCATCCTGAACGAGGCTCTCGCCACGCGCGAACGCATCGTGAAGGAAGCCCGGACACAGGCTCAGGTTGAAGGACAGAAACTGCTGGATGAGGCCAAGAAGCAGATCCAGACAGAAAAAGACAGTGCCATCAGCGACATACGTCGCCAGGTAGCTGTATTGTCTGTCGATATAGCCGAGAAGATCCTGCGCAAGAACCTCGACAATGAGAAAGAACAAATGGCCATGATAGACCGTTTGCTGGATGAAATAACTGTTTCCAAAAACTGATAGAGAATTATGTATATAGGGGTATTTTCCATGCGCTACGCAAAAGCGTTGCTGGCTTATGCCAATGAGAACGGGGCAGAAGACACCGTGTATGAGGAAGCCAAAAAGCTGGCGGCAAGTTTCTCGGAAGTGCCCGAACTGCGCCAGGCACTGGACAATCCGGTGTTGTCTGTAAAGACCAAAGAAGAACTGATCGAACAGGCAGCCGGAGGGCAGAAACTGAGCAAGGAAATGAAACGCTTTGTCCGGGTGGTGCTTGAGGCACGGAGAGAGAAATTCTTTCAGTTCATAATCATGTCATACATCGACCTCTATCGGAAACAGAAGAACATCAGCGTAGGCAAAATCACTACCGTGTATCCGGTATCCGACAAGATAATTGCCCGAATACGGGCACTGGTGGTGTCAGAAACTCACGGCTCTGTGGAGTTTATAACTAAGACAGACCCCAGACTGGAGGGAGGCTTCATCTTTGAGATAGATACCTATCGCATGGATGCAAGTGTGTCCGACCAGCTGAGGAGAGTCAAGCAGCAGTTTATAGACAAAAACAGGAGAATCGTGTGAGTTCCTCATTTTTTAGTGTTCAACTTTTAATTAAAGAAAAGAGATTATGTCTGAAAACATAAAACCGAGTGAAGTATCCGAAGTCTTGCTTCGACAACTGAAAGGCATCAATGCCGACCTACAGTTTGAAGAAGTGGGAACCGTGCTCCAGGTGAGTGACGGCGTGGCCCGCATTTACGGGCTGACCAATGCCGAGGCCAATGAACTGCTGGAGTTCGAGAACGGTATCAAGGCAATCGTCATGAACCTGGAGGAAGACAATGTGGGTGCTGTGCTCTTAGGTCCTACCGATCAGATTAAGGAAGGAATGGTGGTGAAGCGCACCAAGCACATTGCCTCCATCAATGCCGGTGAGGGCATGTTGGGCCGTGTGATAGACCCTTTGGGCGTGCCTTTGGACGGGCGCGGACAGATTGGTGGAGAGACTTGCGAGATGCCTTTGGAACGAAAGGCTCCCGGAGTAATCTTCCGTCAGCCGGTAAACCAGCCCTTGCAGACGGGATTGAAGTCGGTAGATGCCATGATACCTATAGGCCGCGGACAGCGTGAGCTGATTATCGGCGATAGGCAGACGGGAAAGACTTCCATCGCCATTGATACCATCTTGAATCAGAAAGCCAATTACGAGGCAGGCCATCCTGTCTATTGCATCTATGTGGCTATCGGACAGAAAGGCTCTACCGTAGCCAGTCTGGTAAACACCCTGCGCGAGCATGGTGCCATGGATTATACGATTGTGGTGGCTGCCACAGCCGGCGACCCTGCTGCCTTGCAGTATTTCGCTCCTTTTGCCGGAGCTGCCATCGGAGAATATTTCCGTGACACGGGTCGCGATGCTTTGGTAGTATATGACGACTTGTCCAAGCAGGCTGTAGCCTATCGTGAAGTATCATTGATTCTTCGTCGTCCTTCGGGTCGTGAAGCCTATCCGGGTGATATCTTCTATCTGCACTCCCGACTGCTGGAACGTGCAGCCAAGATTATCAACCAGCAGGAAGTGGCCGAACAGATGAACGACCTTCCGCCCAGTCTGGTGGGAAAAGTAAAGGCAGGTGGTTCGCTTACCGCCCTTCCTATTATCGAGACGCAGGCAGGTGACGTGTCAGCCTATATTCCTACGAACGTGATTTCCATTACCGACGGACAGATATTCCTTGAGACAGACCTCTTCAACCAAGGTTTCCGTCCGGCCATCAACGTAGGTATTTCCGTATCTCGTGTGGGTGGTAGTGCGCAGATAAAGAGTATGAAGAAAGTGGCAGGTACGCTGAAGATAGACCAGGCACAATATCGTGAACTGGAGGCTTTCTCCAAATTCAGCAGCGACATGGATCCGGTGACCGCCATGGCCATAGACCGCGGACGCAAGAATAACCAGTTGCTCATCCAGCCGCAATATAGCCCTATGCCCGTAGGCGAGCAGATAGCTATTCTGTATTGTGGTACGCACGGCTTGCTGCGCGATGTGCCTCTGAGCCGCGTGCAGGAGTTCCAGAAGTTTTTCCTGGAAATGATGCGTGCCGAACATCAGAATGATGTGCTGGACGTATTGTCAAGCGGTGTGCTGACCGACGAGGTAACTGCCATCATCGAACAGGTGGCTGCCCATACATCCCAACAGTTTAAAGAAAACAAGCAGTAGTCATGGCATCACTGAAAGAAGTAAAAGGAAGAATAATTTCGGTCAATAACACCCGGAAGATTACCTCGGCCATGAAGATGGTGGCCTCTGCCAAGCT
>JAUNIV010000135.1 GCA_030523385.1 Bacteroidales bacterium
ATAAAATGTAATTGCTTTCAAAATAAAAATTCACATCAGAAAAGTCACTCCTTTGATATGATTAATGCAACCACCTGTGTGATAATTGAAAGAAAATCATCTTCGTTTTCTTTTTCTTAAAACTAATGTGTTAGTTAAAAAGACGAAGCCATTCCCCGGCTGAACATTCAGCGAAGGAATGGCTTTTCGTATGTCTGTTATTAAAAACTTATTTATACTCTGCCCAGCTCTTGATGGCAATGTCATCTATCGACATCGTGCAGAATGCCTGGATAAACGCACTTGCCAGACGGGCATTGGTGATAAGCGGAATATTAAGGTCAATCGCCGCACGACGAATCTTATAACCGTTGTCCAACTCACCGGCTGTCAGGTTCTTCGGAATGTTCACCACCATGTCTATCTCCTTAGCGTGAAGCATGTCCAATGCCTGAGGCTGTCCGTCTTCGCTGGGCCAATAGACACGGGTATTCTCTACTCCGTTTTCGGTCAGGAATTTGGATGAACCACCGGTGGCATAGAGCTTGTAACCTTTCTTACGGAGCATGCGTGCCGCCTGCAATGTGTCGGCTTTCTGCTTAGCGTTACCCGTAGAGAGAAGCACACTCTTTTCAGGAATGCGGTAGCCTACGGAAAGCATGGACTTGAGGACGGCACACGAGGTGTCCGCACCGATGCAACCCACTTCGCCCGTCGATGCCATATCTACGCCCAACACCGGGTCGGCCTTCTGAAGGCGGTTGAACGAGAACTGGCTTGCCTTGATACCTACATAGTCCAGCTCGAAGAGATTCTTATGGGGTTTCTCTACCGGCAGACCCAACATGACTTTCGTGGCAAGTTCGATGAAGTTTATTTTCAGCACCTTGCTGACAAACGGGAACGAGCGGGAGGCGCGGAGGTTACACTCGATCACCTTGATGTCGTTCTCGCGTGCCAGATACTGGATATTGAACGGTCCCGAGATGTTCAGTTCTTTGGCTATCTGACGGGAGATGCGCTTGATGCGGCGCACGGTCTCCACGTAAAGTTTCTGCGGCGGGAACTGGATAGTGGCGTCACCCGAGTGTACGCCGGCATATTCGATGTGCTCACTGATAGCGTAAGCTATGATTTCACCGTTCTGTGCCACGGCATCCATCTCCACTTCTTTGGCATGTTCGATGAACTGGCTCACCACCACGGGGTGTTTCTTCGACACGTTGGCGGCAAGGCGCAAGAAGCGTTCCAACTCTTCCTGGTTGGAGCAGACATTCATGGCAGCACCGCTCAACACGTACGACGGACGCACAAGCACGGGGAAGCCCACCTTCTCGATAAATTTCTGTATGTCCTCCATCGAGGTCAGTGCGCTCCATTCGGGCTGATCCACGCCGATGCGGTCCAGCATGGCAGAGAACTTGTCGCGGTCTTCGGCATTATCAATGCTCTTAGCGCTTGTACCCAAGATGTTGACATGCTGAGCGTCGAGGCGCAAAGCCAAGTTGTTGGGAATCTGTCCGCCGGTCGATACAATCACACCGTGGGGATTCTCCAAATCGAGGATGTCCATCACGCGCTCGAAGGTCAGTTCATCGAAATAGAGGCGGTCGCACATGTCATAGTCCGTCGATACGGTTTCGGGATTGTAGTTGATCATCACCGAACGGTAGCCTTCCTTGCGGATGGTCTGGAGCGCCTGTACGCCGCACCAGTCGAATTCTACGGACGAACCGATACGATAGGCACCCGAACCAAGCACTACGATGGATTTATGGTCACCCAAGTATTTCACGTCATTTGCCACGCCGCTGTATGTCAGATACAGGTAGTTGGTCTGTGCGGGATATTCGGCGGCAAGGGTATCTATCTGCTTCACCACGGGGACGATGCCTGCCTGTTTGCGGTGGTTGCGCACATAGAGGATGCCCTCTTCCATGTCGCCTTCGTAGCCGATGGCGCGTGCTATTTGGAAGTCAGAGAATCCCTGCACTTTGGCACGACGCAACAATTCGGCAGGCATGTCGGCTATCTGCTTGTGGTTGTTGCCCCAGTCGTGCATCTCCTTAGAGGTGTGCATGATGTTCTGCAACTTCTGCAAGAACCACTTGTCTATTTTGGTCAGTTCGTGTATCTGGTCGATGGTATAGCCCGCACGTAGTGCTTTCGAGATGACGAAGATACGTTTGTCGGTAGGTTCGCGCAGCGCCTTGTCCACATCGGGAATTACCAACTCTTTGTTTTCCACAAAGCCGTGCATTCCTTGTCCTATCATGCGCAGACCCTTCTGGATGGCTTCCTCGAAGGTGCGTCCTATCGCCATCACCTCGCCCACGGATTTCATGGATGAACCCAGTTCGCGGTCCACACCGTGGAACTTGCCCAAGTCCCAGCGCGGAATCTTGCACACCACATAGTCCAGTGCCGGCTCGAAGAAAGCACTGGTAGTCTTTGTCACGGAGTTCTTCAGGTCGAACAGTCCGTAACCCAATCCCAACTTAGCAGCCACAAAGGCAAGCGGATAACCGGTAGCCTTCGATGCCAGTGCCGACGAGCGGGACAGACGGGCATTCACCTCGATGACGCGATAGTCTTCAGATTCGGGGTCGAAAGCATACTGCACGTTACATTCGCCCACGATACCGATGTGGCGGATGATGCGGATGGCAAGGGCACGGAGCTTATGATATTCGCTGTTGGTCAACGTCTGCGAAGGAGCTATCACGATGGACTCTCCCGTGTGGATGCCCAGCGGGTCGAAGTTCTCCATGTTGCAGACGGTGATACAGTTGTCATAGCGGTCGCGCACCACCTCGTATTCCACTTCCTTCCAGCCTTTCAGGCTCTTCTCTACCAATACCTGCGGTGAGAAGGAGAAAGCCTTTTCGGCCAGTACATTCAGTTCTTCTTCGTTGTCGCAGAAGCCGCTGCCCAGTCCGCCCAATGCGTAGGCAGCACGGATGATGACGGGATAACCCAGCTCGCGGGCGGCACGGCGGGCATCTTCGATGTTCTCCACCGCTTCGCTCTTGATGGTCTTCACATCTATTTCGTTCAGTTTCTCGACAAACAGTTCACGGTCTTCGGTGTCCATGATAGCCTGTACGGGAGTACCGAGCACGCGCACACCGTAACGCTCAAATACACCTGCCTTATAGAGTGCCACGCCACAGTTGAGTGCCGTCTGTCCGCCGAAGGAAAGCAGCACGCCGTCCGGACGCTCCTTGTCGATAACCTTCTCTACGAAGTAGGGAGTGACGGGCAGGAAGTAGATTTGGTCGGCCACGCCTTCCGAGGTCTGCACGGTGGCGATGTTGGGATTGATCAAGATGGTCTCTATGCCTTCTTCTTTCAGTGCCTTGAGTGCCTGCGAACCCGAGTAGTCGAACTCTCCGGCTTCACCAATCTTCAGTGCACCGGAACCTAACAGCAGGACTTTCTTTATATCGTCTTTCATATTTGCAATTACTCTAAGAATGATTATAACAACTTCACGAACTCGTCAAACAGGAACTCCGTGTCCGTAGGCCCGGAAGCGGCTTCGGGATGGAACTGTGCCGAAAACCAGGGCTTAGACTTGTGGCGGATGCCTTCGTTGGAGCCGTCGTTCATGTTGATGAAGAGCGGTTCCCAGTCGGCACCCAGCGTGTTGTTGTCCACCGCGTAGCCGTGGTTCTGGCTGGTGATGAAGCAGCGGTCGGTACCTACCATGCGCACGGGTTGGTTGTGGCTGCGGTGTCCGTACTTCAGCTTGTATATCTTAGCACCTCCTGCTTTGGAGAGGAGTTGGTTGCCCATGCAGATACCGAAGATGGGGCGGTCGCTCAGGCTCATTGCCTTGCGGATGTTCTGCACGGCTGCGTCACACGTATCGGGGTCGCCGGGACCGTTGGAGATGAAAAGCCCGTCATACTCCAGTGCGTTGAAATCATAGTTCCAAGGCACGCGGATCACTTCCACACCGCGCTTCAGCAGGCATCTTATGATGTTTGCCTTCACTCCGCAGTCCACCAGGAGCACTTTCTTTCCTGCCCCCTCGTTATAGCGGATCACTTCTTTGCAACTCACTTTATCCACATAGTTCACGCCTGCATACGTAGCTTCGGGGATGTTGTCGGGTTCGTTGTCGAATACTATTTTCCCCATCATCACGCCATGCTCACGCAACACTTTGGTGAGTTCACGGGTGTCGATGCCCGTAATGCCGGGCACGTGTTCGCGCTTCAGCCAGTCGCCGAGGCTCTCCACGGCATTCCAGTGGCTGTATTCTTCGCTATAGTCGCTGACGATGATCGCTTCGGCATGAATCTTCTCGCTTTCCATGAAGGTAGGAATGCCGTTGGGGTCTATCGTGAAGGGAGGCACACCGTAGTTGCCCACCAACGGATAGGTTAATGTCATCAACTGGCCTGCATACGAGGGATCCGTCAGGCTCTCGGGATAGCCGGTCATGGCTGTGTTGAATACCACCTCTCCGGCCACCGGCTTTTCGTAGCCGAACGACTTGCCGCTGAAGCGGGTGCCGTCATCGAGGATAAGGGTTACATTTCTCATCTTTGTATATATAGTGTTATTCTTTATAATGTTCGCTTTTTCTCAGAACTGATAGACTTGTTCTATGTAATCAATGAACGCCTGGTTCACTAACTTCACGCCGCCAGGCGTGGGATAGTCGCCGCTGAAATACCAGTCGCCCGTATGGTTGGGACAGGCTTCGTGCAGGCCCTCCAAAGTCTGATACACGATTTCTATCTTTGCCTGCGTGTCAAGCGGGGTGAGCAGTTCCACCATTTTGGCAGAGATTTCCTCGTCGGTGAAGGGAGCGTAGATTTCCTTCACATAGTTCACCATCTGTTCCTTAGGCAAACTTGCCTGTGCCTTCGATTTGTGGTAGGCACGCGCAATGACGTCGCGCATGTCGCGGTCGCGCAGCAGCTCGATGGCCGCCTTGAAAGCGATGAACTGGTCCATGCTCGCCATGTCTATGCCGTAATAGTCGGCGTAGCGCACCTGTGGCGAAGAAGACACGATGACAATCTTTTTGGGGTGGAGGCGGTCCAGGATGCTGATGATGCTCTGCTTCAGCGTGGTGCCGCGCACGATGGAGTCGTCTATGATTACCAGATTGTCCACGTAGGGCACGAGACTTCCGTAAGTGATGTCATACACGTGGGCAGCCAGGTCGTTGCGGCTGTTTCCTTCGGCAATGAAGGTGCGCAGCTTGATGTCTTTGATGGCCACCTTCTCACTACGGATGCGCATGGAGAGTATCTGCTCCAGTTCTTCGTGTGTGGGGGTGTGTCCCAAAGCCTCTATTTTTTTTACCTTCAGTTCATTCAAATAGTTGTCGAATCCTTCGAGCATGCCATAGAAGGCCACTTCGGCGGTGTTGGGGATGAAAGAGAACACCGTGTGCTCCACGTCATAGTTTATCGCTTTCAGGATGGGGTTTACCAGCTTTTCGCCCAACAGCTTGCGCTCGCGGTAGATATCCATGTCGCTGCCCCGACTGAAATAGATACGCTCGAACGAACATGCCTTCTTCTCTTTGGGTCGGTTGATTTGTGCTAAGCGCATCTTTCCGGTCTTGCTCATCAGCAAGGCCTGTCCGGGTTGCAGCTCGTTGATTTTGTCGGCCGTCACATTCAGTGCCGTCTGGATGACGGGACGTTCGGAAGCAAGCACCATGATTTCCTCATCCATGTACCAGAACGCCGGACGTATGCCCCACGGGTCGCGCACGGCAAACGACTCGCCACTGCCCGTGATGCCACACATCACGTATCCGCCGTCCCACTCGCGGCTCGATGTCTTGAGCACGTTGGCCAGGTCTATGCGGTCTTCTATGGCGTGGGTGATGTCCATGCCTTTCAGCCCTTCGGCCTCGCACTCCACGAAGAGGCGTTCCACCTCGCGGTCCAGCCTGTGTCCCACCTGTTCGAGCATGATATACGTGTCGGCGTACTTGCGCGGATGCTGTCCGTCGGCTGTGATGCGAGCGAAGATTTCATCGACGTTCGTCATGTTGAAGTTGCCACACAGTGCCAGGTTCTTTGCACGCCAGTTGTTGCGGCGCAAGAAAGGATGCACGTAAGAGAGTCCGCTCCTTCCGGTGGTGGAGTAGCGCAGGTGGCCCATATAGACCTCTCCTGCAAAGGGCAGACATTTTTTGGCAAACTCGGCGTCGTGCAGTTGTTCGGGAGTGAGGTCCTTGAAGTGACTGTGTACGATGCCGAATATTTCGGTAATGGCTCCCGAACCCAATGCACGTTCGCGAAACATATATTCTTCGCCGGGATTGGCCTCCAGTTTCACGCACGCCAGTCCGGCACCTTCCTGTCCGCGGTTGTGCTGTTTCTCCATGAGCAGGTAGAGCTTGTTCAGCCCGTACATCCAGGTTCCGTATTTCTGTTGGTAATATTCCAGCGGTTTCAGCAGCCTTATCATGGCGACGCCGCATTCATGCTTTAGTGCTTCCATTTATTTTCAGATTTTATAAATTTTCTATTTTGAATATCCGAACCGGATAACGTGATTTTCAGTGTTGAAGTATGAGAGTAAGGCTTCTGGAAGAGGAAAAATAGGGGATAAATGTCTTTTGAAACGATAAAAGCCGTTGTTGCTTTTTCTTTCGTCCTACAGACATTCAATTTTCTTTTTTTATTTCTACTGACCAATGCGACCCCTGCGCTGTCATTGCCTCTGTACTCCGATTGTATGAGGCCTTTTATGAGGACAGGGTAAGCATCTCGTTTATCCATGTAGCTTACTATTCCAC
>JAUNIV010000136.1 GCA_030523385.1 Bacteroidales bacterium
CAAAAAAGTGCGCAATTACCAAATTGTCGCCAGGGTATTGCGTAACGTATTCCTTTTATCCATATTTGGCACAATACTCCTGTATGGTGGCGGTTTTTACATGCCTTCTTGGGAAATGTATACTATTTTTTTGCTGGCACTTCTTGTGACCGTCTCTTCATTCCGGTTATTCGTCCGTTTTCTTATCAAAGGCTTTTGGAGAAGCCGAAAAGACCGAAACGGAGTGATATTTGTGGGAAGCACGGAAAACAACATTGCACTTTACCATGAATTGGCGGACGATCCGGCCATTGGTTACCGGGTATGCGGTTACTTCGATGCTGTGTCTGCTTCGGCATTTCCACAAGAATGTCCCTTTTTAGGAACTCCCGCCGAAGTAATTCCTTTTCTTGAAACGCATCGAGAGGTAGGAAATCTTTTCTGTTGCCTGCCTTCCCGACAAAAAGAAGAAATAATACCCCTTATCCATTACTGCGAAAATAATCTGATACGCTTCTATAGTGTGCCGAACGTGCAGAATTATCTTCATCACCGGATGCATTTCAGTATGATAGGAAATGTACTCTGCCTCAGCCTGCATGAAGAACCGCTAAGTTGGATAGAGAACCGACTACTGAAACGGGCTTTCGACATTGTGTTTTCTTTGGCTTTTCTCTGCACGTTGTTCATACCTATCTTGCTAATGGTAACTGCCATCACTAAGCTCACAATGCCTGGTCCCGTATTCTTCCGCCAAAAACGAAACGGATTGAACGGAAAAGAGTTCTACTGCTTGAAATTTCGTAGTATGAAAGTAAACGCCGATGCTGACAGGTTACAAGCGACAAAAGACGATCCGCGCAAGACTCGCTGGGGAGATATCATGCGCCGAACGAACATTGACGAACTACCTCAGTTCATCAATGTACTATTGGGTGAGATGAGTGTAGTGGGTCCCCGTCCACACATGGTGAAGCATACGGAAGAGTATTCGAGAATCATTGACCAATATATGGTGCGACATTTCGTGAAGCCAGGTATCACCGGCTGGAGCCAAATCACGGGATTTCGAGGAGAAACCAAAGAATTGAAACAAATGGAAGGACGTATCAAAGGGGATATTTGGTACATTGAGCATTGGAATTTCGGTCTGGATCTATACATTATTTATAAAACTATAGCAAATGCATTGCATGGGGAGGAGAATGCATACTGAAAAAACGGCTTGCCACATCTATAATTGCAAAAAACATGGAATAACAAATGCAGGAAAGGGAATGTTCGGAAAGGGCATTCCCTTTCCTTTTGAAATGCATCAAGCAAAGTCGGACTTTTTTTCATGTATTACGGCTCCATGTATGCCATTTTGTCCGCTTCATCTATAACATCTGCATTGGCAAGGAATTTGAATATAATACAGTGAAATCGCAAAAGCTACCGAACAAAGATAACAAGACAACGGTTTCAATAGGTATAATACATATAAAACAGAAAGGAGATACAATATGAACTTTAACAACTTCACAATCAAATCGCAGGAGGCAGTGCAAGAGGCGGTAAACCTCACACAGGCTCGCGGGCAACAAGCCATAGAGCCTGTGCACCTGCTGGCGGGCGTGCTGAAAGTGGGCGAGAATGTCACCAACTTCATCTTCCAGAAGTTGGGCATGAACGACCATCAGATAGCACTGGTCATTGACCGCCAAATGGAATCTCTGCCTAAGGTTTCGGGAGGAGAACCCTACCTGAGCCGCGAAAGTAACGAGGTATTGCAGAAAGCCGTGCAATACTCCAAGGAAATGGGCGATGAGTTTGTTTCATTGGAAGCTATGTTGCTGGCTCTGCTCAATGTACAGAGCACCGTATCCACCATCCTGAAGGATGCAGGTATGACGGACAAAGAATTGAGAGCAGCCATAACCGAACTGAGAAAAGGCGAGAAGGTGACTTCACAATCCAGTGAAGACACTTATCAGTCGCTGAGCAAATATGCCATCAATCTGAACGAAGCTGCCCGTAGCGGTAAGTTGGACCCCGTGATAGGGCGTGACGAAGAGATACGACGGGTATTGCAGATTTTGAGCCGACGCACCAAGAACAACCCTATCTTGATAGGTGAACCGGGTACCGGTAAAACAGCTATCGTTGAAGGATTGGCCCACCGTATCATCCGGGGCGATGTGCCCGAGAATCTGAAAGACAAGCAGATTTTCTCTTTGGACATGGGTGCATTGGTGGCCGGAGCTAAGTATAAAGGTGAATTTGAGGAGCGTCTGAAATCTGTCATCAACGAGGTAATCAAAGCCGAAGGAAACATCATTCTGTTCATCGACGAGATTCACACATTGGTGGGTGCCGGAAAAGGTGAAGGTGCCATGGATGCAGCCAACATTTTGAAACCGGCTTTGGCACGTGGCGAACTGCGGAGCATAGGCGCTACGACTTTGGACGAGTATCAGAAATATTTTGAGAAAGACAAGGCGTTGGAACGACGCTTCCAGACTGTCATGGTAACCGAACCTGACACGCTGAGCACCATCTCTATCTTGCGTGGATTGAAGGAACGTTACGAGAACCACCACAAGGTGCGTATCAAAGACGAGGCCATCATAGCCGCCGTGGAATTGAGCAACCGGTACATCACCGAACGTTTCCTTCCCGACAAGGCTATCGACTTGATGGACGAAGCTGCCGCCAAACTGCGTATGGAGCGTGACTCTGTGCCCGAAGAACTGGATGAAATCTCGCGCAAGCTGAAACAGCTGGAGATAGAACGCGAAGCCATCAAACGCGAAAAAGATGAACCGAAGTTGCAACAGCTCAACAAGGAAATTGCCGAACTGAAGGAGCAGGAAACATCTTACAAAGCCAAATGGCAGAGCGAGAAGGAACTGGTGAACAAGATTCAGCAGAACAAACAGGAGATAGAGAAACTGAAGTTTGAAGCCGACCGCGCAGAACGTGAAGGTGACTACGGCAAAGTGGCTGAAATACGCTACGGAAAACTGCAAGCACTGGAGAATGAGATAAAGCACATTCAGGAAGACCTGAAACACAAGCAGGGTGACAGTGCCATGATAAAGGAAGAGGTAACGGCCGAAGACATTGCCGATGTAGTTTCGCGCTGGACGGGCATACCCGTAAGCAAGATGCTGCAAAGCGAACGAGACAAGTTGCTGAACCTGGAAAAGGAATTGCACTTGCGCGTAGTGGGACAGGAAGAAGCCATCACGGCTGTATCTGATGCCGTGCGCCGAAGCCGTGCAGGATTGCAAGATCCGAAGCGCCCTATCGGTTCGTTCATCTTCTTAGGTACTACCGGTGTGGGAAAGACTGAATTGGCAAAAGCATTGGCCGACTATCTGTTTGACGATGAAACGCTGATGACCCGTATAGACATGAGTGAGTATCAGGAAAAACATTCTGTATCCCGACTGATCGGAGCGCCTCCCGGATACGTAGGTTATGACGAAGGCGGACAGCTGACGGAAGCTGTGCGACGCAAACCTTACTCAGTGGTGTTGTTTGACGAGATAGAAAAAGCTCATCCCGATGTATTCAACATCCTGCTGCAAGTATTGGATGACGGACGACTGACGGACAACAAAGGACGCACAGTGAACTTCAAGAACACCATTATCATCATGACATCCAATTTGGGCAGCTCATACATACAGAGCCAGTTCGAAAAGATGAACGACAAGAACCGTGAAGTGGTGATAGAGGAAACGAAGAAGGAAGTGATGTCCATGCTGAAGAAGACCATCCGTCCGGAGTTCTTGAACCGTATAGATGAAACCATTATGTTCTTGCCTTTGAACAAAGAGGAAATAGAACAGATTGTGTTGCTGCAAATCAACGGTATCAAGAAGATGTTGGCAGACAATGGCATTACACTGCAAATGACAGACGAAGCCGTGCGCTTCATTGCAAGTACGGGATATGACCCCGAATTTGGTGCTCGTCCGGTGAAACGTGCCATACAGCGTTACTTGCTGAATGACTTGTCTAAAAAGCTATTGGCTCAAGAGGTGGACCGCACGAAACCCATCATTGTGGAAACTGCGGGCGACGGATTGAGATTCCGTAACTAAAAGTTACCCCATCTTCCGACAACGGAAGATGGGGTATTTTTTTGTATTAATGCTGACCGTATTCAGCAAGGACATCGCCCTGTGCATTCATCTTCACAGTCAAATGACTTTTCAGCGAAGCTGACTTCAGTCCGGCCATGTAATAATCTTCACCTTTAGATTTTTCGTTATACTTCAGGAAATAAAGCCGGTAGGCAGCATACTTGCTATCGAGCGTCTTGCGAATAGCGGCAGGAACGACCGATTCTTGTTGGTAGTTCAAGTCCCACTCGCTGCTCACCCACACGTATCCTTGAGTTTCAAGATCAAACTGCACTTTTATCTCTGTCCCGTTGTAAGACAGTTCCACTTCCACTCCGTTCTTATCATAATCTTTGTCCTTAACAATGGCACCGGGATAACGCTGCTGAATGTAACCATCGATCTCAGCTTTGGTCAAGAATGTGCTGCTTACATTCGTGTCCTGATTGTCATCACCTTCATCATCTCCTTCGGGGTCTGTAGGAGTAGTGTTGTTGTCTGGCTCATCTTCGGTATTGTCACCTTCTGTGTTATCATTGCTTTCGTTGTCAGCATTGCCATTCTCGTCAAAGCGGATTTCCTGCTTATGCCCGGCATGGTCTTTGATGGTCAGCAGATAGTAATGTCCTTCGGCAGCCGTCAGGTATTCTCCGGCGTCTTCTATATGGCAATTAGCATATTCTGAAGCGCGGAAAGCGGCAAGAATGTTGGCCGGTAATTCATTGACATGAAGTTGCGTGTGTGTGGACATCCAGTTTCCGGCAGCATCAAACAGCAACATACGGGCTACCCATCCGTCCAGAATCTTCACTTTGGTGATTTCTCTGCCTGCATACATATATAAGTATTTGGCCTGCGGATAATGAAGATTCACAAAAGCAGTCACGTTGTCAGAGGGAGTCTGAGGCAACCAATCGCTGTAATCCGTATCTACATCGCGATAATTGCCATCGTATATCACCTCCATGGTTTGTTTCACCAATATACCTTCGGCTGTATAATAGAGCACCACCTCCTGCATGGTTTCAGATTTGTCTTTTGCACGCAACACGTAGATGGTTTCTACCGCACCGGTGACATAACGAGTCAGCAGGCTTACACTCTCTGCAGCTGTCCATGTGGCATATTCGCTGCTTTCAAAAGCATTCTTCACAGTTTCGGGCAATGCGCTGAAAGCGATGTCCCGACGTTGCATCTTCTTCTTGCAATCCTTCAGCCAATACCATACGGAGATGGCTTTGGATAAGCTCCGGCTTTCGGTAGCTGAAAATGTAGCTACTACATACTCATCTACAACAGACCAGTCGATGTCCGTTGCCTCCGGGAAACTCTTCTGGAAATCTTCGTAAACCGAAGCGGGAACATTTTCGGGGAGAACCTGGTTCTCCACAACCACTTGCTCTTCGTCGCTACAAGACGACATCAACAGGATACATGCCAATGACATTCCTCCCAATAAGTTCTTCATACATTTCATAATTCATAGTTTGCTTTTAAGTTATACATAAAAAAAGTGCCCCAACACTGAAAGCCAATCAGACTTACGTGCCAAGACACTACATATTGCTTTTATGGAGGCAAAGATAGGGAAAGATCCTTATGCTGCCAAACATTTCAGAAAAAAACAGGTTCTCTTTCGCCCCCACATTTTTACCATTCGCCCCCAATTCCTGTTTATGCAGGCTGAAGCTCGCCTTGTTTCCTTACATTTGCAGGTGAAAGCATGAAAAATCAAAATAAAAAACAGATACATCAAAAGAAAAATATGAAAAAGGAAATGCTTGCAGCCCTGCTCGTGGGGCTGACCTTGTGCGCCTGCAACTCATCGACGACGACGCAGGAAACTACAGCTTACAAGACACTGACGGTTAAGCCGGAAGACAGAACACTGAATTCGGAATACACCGCCAAGTTGGCAGGACAACAGGAAGTGGAAGTACGCCCGCAGGTGAGCGGACTCATCACTCGCATCTGTATAGGCGAAGGACAGAAAGTACATCGCGGACAGGTGTTGTTCATCATAGACCAAGTGCCCTACCGGGCAGCACTGACACAAGCCGAGGCAGGCGTAAAGAGTGCTGAAGCCGCATTGGCCACTGCCCGACTGGACATGCAAAGCAAAGAAATGCTGTACAAGAACAAGGTGGTGTCGGACTACGACCTGAGCACCGCCCGAAATGCACTGGCCGCCGCCGAAGCTGCATTGGCACAAGCCAAGGCACAAGAAGTGAACGCCCGCAACAACCTGTCTTACACCGAAGTGAAAAGTCCCGTTGATGGCGTGGCAGGCATGATAGCCTACCGCGTGGGTGCATTGGTGAGCAGCAACATCAGCGAACCGCTCGTCACCGTATCTGACGACAGCCGCATGTATGCCTATTTCTCACTGTCCGAAAGTCAGGTCATCGACCTCATGGAGCAATATGGCTCGCTCGACGAGTTTATCAACCGGATGCCCGAAGTGGAACTGCGCATGAGCAACGGAAAGATATACACAGAAAAAGGACGCATTGCTGCCGTGAGCGGCATTGTCACGGCAGGAACGGGAGCAGTGACTCTGCGTGCCGACTTCCCCAATGCGAAGAACCTGCTGAGAGGCGGAGGAAGCGGAACGGTCATCCTGCCTACCACCCGCGAACAGAGC
>JAUNIV010000137.1 GCA_030523385.1 Bacteroidales bacterium
TTAGTAATCGTGCAGATGCATCGTCTGCATGTGTATCAACAATAATATCAACGGTGCAAAGTGATGAGTGTAATCTCCGGCCACGCACCCAACCGCATGGGGAACATGAGATAGCCCAACCCGATGTTTACAAAAAGGAGTTGCTTGCCTTCGCGATACAGGCCGTTGTGTTCGGGATAGACATAGCGCGACGGAGAGAAACCGAAGAGCCTGAACTGCATTTCGTGTGTATGCCCGGCCAACATGAGCTGCACATCGCTTCGTGGAAGCACCTCGCGACGCCAGTGGGTAGGGTCGTGGCTCATCAGTATCTTATACATGCCTTCCGTGCCTTGCAGGGCTTTGGGCAGGTCGGCTAAGTCGGGGAAGGGAGGATTGCCGCTGTTCTCCACACCTACCAAAGCGATACTGTCGCCATTGTGGTGTAGAATCACGTGGTCATTGTTCAGCATCTTCCAGCCCATGGCAGCCTGTTTCTGTTTCAGGCTCTCTAAGTTGGCGGCTTTGGCTGTCTCCGAATCCCAATGAAGATACATGGAATAATCGTGGTTTCCCAATATGGAGTACACTCCGTCTTTGCCTTTTATCTGGCTCAATATGGGCATAAACTCGTCCACTTCTTCTGCCAAGTTGTTTACCAAGTCACCCGTAAAGAGTACCAAGTCTGCCTGTTGGGCATTGATGATGTTGACTGCTTTTTGCAGGGCAGCACCGTTGCCGGTCCAGCTTCCCGAATGGATGTCCGATATCTGCACGATGCGGTAGCCGTCGAATCCGGCAGGCAGTTCGTCCGACTCAATGCTGACTTCCCTTACCTGGAAATGTTGTTTTCCTTCGGTGGCACCATAGATGATGTAGGCCAGCGTGACTAAAGCCATTGTGCTTGCCACACCGGTGCCATACAGGTTTCTGCCCGTAAGCCGATGAAACAACCGCATGAGCAAGGCCACGATGACAAAGATTGCCTTAGGCACAGTGATGCAAAGAAACACGAGCAGGAAATGGCTGAGCCGCTGCAAGGATTCGGGACGAGGCTCGTAGAAAGAGAATATGGCCAGCATGCCCAATAGCAGCAAGGCCGAAGGAAGCCAGTAGGCACGGCGCATCCACGTATTGGAGAGGTGGCGGATATGCTTCTTGTATATATACAGGTCCGGCAAAAACAGCAGGAGCAGAAAGAACAGGAATAACTTCAGTAACATCATGGCTGTGATAGGATTAATGGATTATAAATTGGCAGCTAAGAATTTTTGTGCTTTCTCCAAACTCATGCCCCGGCGGGAGGCATAGTCGGCCAGTTGGTCTTGAGCTATCTTGCCTACGGAGAAATAGCAGGCGGCAGGATGGGCAAACATCAGTCCGCTTACCGATGCATGGGGTTGCATCATGCCGTTTTCGGTCAGTGTGATGCCTATCTGTTTCATGTCCAACAGTTGGTCCAGTATGAAGTTGACAGACTGGTCGGGCAATGAGGGATAGCCCACAGCGGGACGTATGCCCTGATACTTCTCGTAGTGCAGTTCCTTTACGCTCAACCGCTCGTCGGGAGCATAGCCCCAATGGTTGCGGCGCACATCTTCGTGCAGCCTTTCGGCAGTGGCTTCTGCCAGACGGTCAGACAGGGTCTGTACCAGCATCCGGCGATAATCATCGGCGGCGTACAGTTGCTCCAATGCGGCATCCACCGTAGTGGCAAAGACTCCTACTTTGTCTTTCTGTCCCGAAGAGAGGGGACGCACAAAGTCGCTCAGGCAAAGGAAAGGTTCGCTTTCATTCCGTTTGGCGGTCTGTTGCCGCAGGAGTGGAAAACGTGTGCCATCCAGCAGCAGGTCGTCTCCATCGCCATTGGCTTCGGCCAACAGGAAGACGGCATGTGTGTGATAATCGGCATCCAGTGCGTTCAGCATCCGGTTGGCCTCCTTGAAGAGCTGCATGGCTTCGGCAGCCTTCGGTCGGTCTTCTTCTGCGAAAGAAGCCAGCCACGTGGCACGGCAGGCATCGCATCCGTGTATGTCGGCAATGGTGGCGAAACGGGGTTGGAATCCCCACGCATGAAAAAAGTATATCCAGTTGATGTATTCGCTAACCTCGTGTATGGGATAATGGATAATCATCGTCAATTCTTCATTCTTCGTTCTTCATTTTTCATTTAGAAAATCTAAGTTCCTGTCCGCGATGGCCGGCATCTACCTTGCTATTATTATAGACCAGATGTCCGTTGACGAAAGTCTTTTCTATCCGTGCATGGAACTTTCTTCCTTCCATCGGGCTCCATCCACATTTGCTCAGGATACAATCGGAGGTAACTGTCCATTCGGCATCCGGACGTACTATCACCAAATCGGCTTGATAACCGGGACGGATGTAGCCTCGTTTCTCTATCCCGTAGAGCCGGGCAGGGGCGTGACACATTTTCTCTACCACCTGTTCCACGGTAAGCACGCCTTCGTGTGCCAGTTCCATCATGGCTGCCAACGAAAACTGTATCATGGGCATGCCCGATACGGCTTTCAGTGCACCGCCTTCCTTTTCTTTCAGCAAGTGGGGGGCATGGTCAGTGCCTATCACATCGATGCGTCCGTCGGTCAGCGCGCGGCGCAAAGCATCGCGGTCAGCCTCTGTCTTGATGGCGGGATTGCACTTGATGCGTGCGCCCAACGTATCGTAGTCGCGGTCGCAGAAGAACAGATGTGATATGCAGGCTTCGGCTGTGATTTGCTTTTCTTCCAATGGTTTGGCTTCCAGCAAATCCAGTTCGGCAGCCGTGCTGATGTGTAGGATATGCAGGCGGGCATCGGTTTCGCGTGCCAGTTGCACGGCCAGTTGAGAAGAACGCAGACAGGCTTCCGTGCTGCGGATAAGCGGATGGTATTTCACGTCGGGATCATCGCCATACTTTGCTCTGATGGCTGCTGCGTTGGCAGTGATTACTGCCTGGTCTTCGCAATGAGTGGCAATGAGCATACCGGCTTGTGCAAAGATGCGCCGCAAGGATTCCATGCGGTCCACCAGCATGTTGCCCGTGCTGGCTCCCATGAAGAGCTTTACGCCGCATACGCGGGTCTTGTCGAGTTTGGGGAGCAGGTGGGCATTGTCGTTGGTGGCACCGAAGTAGAAAGCGTAGTTCACCACACTTTTGCCGGCGGCATCGGCTTGCTTGGCTTCCCATGCCTCTAAGGTCGTGGTCTGCGGCTGTGTGTTGGGCATGTCCATGTAGCTCGTTACTCCTCCTGCGGCGGCTGCCATGCTTTCGGTGTGCATGTCTGCCTTGTGGGTCAGTCCCGGGTCGCGGAAGTGTACATGGTCGTCAATGACACCCGGCATCAGGTAGGCTTCTTGTGCATCAATGGTTTCCTCACAAGGCTGTGCGGGGCACGCATTGCCTGTCAGCACTTCGGCTATTCGCTCGTCTTCTATCACTACCGAACCGCAGAAGGTCTTGCCTTCATTCACGATGCGGGCATTTTTAATCAGTATGCGTTTCATCTCTTTTCTTTCTTTTGGGGATATTTGCGGAACCAGCTATTCATTTTCAGTTGGATGACTCCTAAGACAGCTTCGCCGAAGATGCTGCTGTTCATCTTGGATGTGCCCAACTCGCGGTTGACAAAGATGACAGGGACTTCCGCTATCTTGAATCCGCACTGGTAGGCGGTGAACTTCATTTCTATCTGGAAGGCATAGCCTTTGAAACGGATGGTGTCCAGCCCGATGGTTTCCAACACTTCACGCCGATAGCATTTGAATCCGGCAGTTGTGTCGTGTATGGGCAATCCGGTGATGAGGCGCACGTATTTCGATGCAAAGTAGGACATGAGTACGCGCCCCATGGGCCAGTTGACCACGTTTACACCGCTCACATAACGTGAGCCGATGGCCACATCATAACCCTCATGGGCACATTTGGCATAAAGCCGGGGAAGGTCGGCAGGATTGTGGCTGAAGTCGGCATCCATCTCGAACACATAGTCATAACCTTGTGCTATGGCCCACTTGAAACCGGCAATGTAGGCTGTTCCCAATCCCAACTTGCCTTTACGTTCTATCATGAACAGGCGGTCGGGAAACTCCGTTTGCAGTCGGCGTACAATGTCAGCAGTCCCATCGGGTGAATTGTCCTCTACGATGAGTATGTGGAAGAACTTCTCCAGTCCGAACACAGCCCGGATGATATTCTCAATGTTTTCTTTTTCATTGTAGGTCGGTATGATAATAACGCTGTCGGATTTCTCCATAATATAATTGTATTAACCTGTATAAATATGTCACAAAAATAACGATAATATCAATACCACTACTTGAATTTAATTTTATTAAATAAAAAAACAGGCTCTTTTCTTAACGTAACCGTATGCCTCGGATGTGATGGCGGTTAATGGAGTTGCGGAGTACACTGCTGCGTCCGGCTGATGCTGCGGTTTGTGTCACATCGGGCATGGTTCCCGTCGTGATATAGGCGATGGTATTACGCAGCATATATTCATTGGTATCTCCCAGCGGAAGAAGTGTGGAGATGAGCCTTTGTTCGCTCAGCGAAAAGTCGGGGGTGATGCCGTTTACGTAGTCAGCCTTGTTTTCGGCGTTCAGTACGTAGGCCACTACGGGATATAATATATAGTCGTAGCGTTCGTCTTCATAGGGTTCCATGGCCACGGTCTTTCCTACGGTGGTTTCGCCTATCACTACCACGTTTTCCGTACCCATATACGGACGAAGGCAGTTGATGACAGCTTCGGAAGCCGACGCGGTGTAGGAACGGGTGAGTACATACAGCTTGCTCAGGTTCAGGTTTTCTGCTGCCAGGTTTGTGTTCAATGCGTAAGTCACCTCCTGCGGGTCGCTGATGTCGTTGTAAACCAGGTTGCAGAAAGTCTTTCCCAATGCCGAAGCCGGAGCCAGGTAGCTGCCCAAATCATCGGCACAACTCAGATAACCTCCGGGATTGTATCGCAGGTCTAAGATAAAATCATCGGGCGACTGGCTCTTGAAACGGGCGAATATCTGTCTCATTTGTTCTCTGTACTCGGTGTCTGTGGCCTGATTGGCAGGGCCGGTACTGAATTCATTATATACCATGTAGGCAATCTTTCTACCACCTATATTATATATAGTATCTACGAGGAAAGGATTCAGCTCTACAGCTCGCGATGCTCCTACCGTTACAGTGTCTCGTGCCGCCCACTGGCTGTTGCCCTCTTCATCAGTCGTCAGATATTCGCGGGCAAATCCGGTAATGCCTCCGCTCATCAGCCCGGTATAGTTCGATGTGCTCAGTGTTTCTTGACCTATGGACGAAATCCAGTCGCCTCGTTGCAGTCCGGCTTCCGAAGCAGGAGAGTGGGGGAGTACGTAGAGAATACGTGCAAAGGTGTGTGAGGAAACCCCCGTAGGGTCTTGCATCAGTTCGAACTCGAATCCGTAGGAAGAGGAGCGTTGCAGGTAGGCACGCGATGTGACGGTGGTGTCTTTCATCTCTATATAGGAATAAGAATCTCCCTTGCCATCCAAAGCCTTGCTATATACTAACTTCTTGAAGAAACTTTCTGCCGTGGTAAAGTAATCGTCTTCCGTGACTTCGGGAACCTGGTCATACCACAAGTAGTGTTCTTTCATTACTTGTTCTATCCAAAGGTTTTCTCCTATCAGCGCATAGTATTCTCCGCTTCGGTCTTCTCCGCACGAAGCCGTGAGAAGGAGGACGGATAGTAAAAAGAGTGCATGTCGTATATGTCTCATAATATTCTTCTTTCTGTTTTCTGCCTGCAAAACTATGTATTTTATTTTAAAGTATGGCGTTTTTTTGTTTTATTTGCACAGTTATGTGTCATAAAGTTATGAAGATGAAAAAGCTTGTAAGGAATGTTTGTATGTTTCTTTTTCTGTGTGCATGTGCAGGATGTAAAGAGATAGTGAAAGCTCCTTTGGTGACGAAGGTGGCAGACGTAATGCGCGAAGGAATACCGGCATTGGACTTGGTATATGATCGCGACGGGAATATCATACAATACGGAAATACACCGATAAATTATAATGGCGACCAAATTATTATAGGTGCTATGGATATACCTGGGTTTGACGGAAAACTTTTTGAAGCTGTCTTCACTATAGGCAAGGGGAGAGCAAAGGAGAGCCATGCGCGGTGCATGCTGAAAACTGAAAATGGAGAGTTGGAAGCGGAAAAGAAAACAACATATAAATATAAGGCAGATACATTGATTATTCAGTCGGACTATTATGCGGTGGCCGACCGGAGTTTCATAAGAAATGTGCAGGGACGGTATATTCTTGATGCTAACAAGCGGTTATCGGAAGTAATATATACTTATCATGAAGCCAATGATAGTGTTTATTCCCGTTGCGCTCGTTATAATTATGACAACAATCTCGGTTCCATATCTAATCTGAATCTGCAGGCATACGTAATAGAACATGACGGAACCGATGGATTCCTGTATTTTTTGTTGAACTTGGCACGGTTCTCCGATAACTGGCCATTACCCAATGACATTGCTTATTCTTTGGAACCCAGTGGAGCATCGTTTAACTTGCATGTCAATTACCGAATGGTAGGAGAGCAGGTCATTCGCATAGAAGTTCTGCATGAAGAAACAGGATTCCTGTCTCGCATGGACTTGTTTTATAAGAATGAAGAACGGGAATAATGAATAATGAAGGACGAAGAATGAAGAATTGGTTATGAGAACTCTAATTCTTCATTCTTAATTCTTCGT
>JAUNIV010000138.1 GCA_030523385.1 Bacteroidales bacterium
GGCAAGACTTCCGTGACCCAAAAGTTCCTGCACCACGAATGGGCTGAGGGAACTATTTATATCAATCCAGACGAAGTGGCAAAAGAAAAATTTGGTGACTGGAACTCAAAAGAGGCCGTACTTAATGCGGCAAACTATTGTACAGAATGGAGAGAACAATGTTTGAAAGATGGAACAAGCTTTGTTTTTGAAACAGTATTTTCCGCAGTTGATAAAATAGAGTTCATTATACGTGCCAAACAAGCCGGATTTTTTATCCGATTATTCTTTATAGCTACAAATAATCCTGCAATTAACGCCTCACGCATAGCACATAGAGTAATGAAAGGCGGGCACGACGTACCTATCACAAAGATTATTTCACGTTATTACAAATCAATAGAAAATTGTAAAATAGTTGCATCTATCGTTGACCGCCTGTATATCTATGATAATTCCATTGATAATGAGGATGCGAAGCCATTATTCAGATTAAGCAACGGTGTCATGGGTAAGAAATATATAAATGATATGCCTAATTGGGCACAATACTTATTGCCTGACGACAAAGACATACAGGTGTAAGATAAAGAAAAAGAACAAACATGGCAGGCATTTACTTACACATTCCATTTTGCAAACGCCGTTGCATTTATTGCGACTTTTTCTCTACCACCCACAGCGAGCGAAAAAGCGCATACGTGCATGCCCTTTGCCGCGAACTGGAAATGCGGAAAGACTATGCGGAAGGAGAAGAAATAGAGACCATCTACTTAGGAGGTGGAACACCTTCGCAACTGAACCGAGAAGAACTGGAACAGATATTCCATATAATATATAAGGTATATAGAGTAAGCCCCGATGCAGAAATCACCATCGAAGCCAACCCCGACGACCTGACCCCCGAATACATCTGCATGCTACGCGCCCTGCCCATCAACCGACTGAGCATGGGCATACAGACTTTTCGGGAAGACACATTGCAACTGCTCCGCCGACGCCACACGGCAGAACAGGCCATCCGTGCCTTCCGTTCATGCAGGGAAGCCGGATTCGCTAACATCAGTATCGACCTGATGTACGGACTCCCCCATGAAACCCTCTCCTCCTGGCAGGCCGATTTGGAGCAGGCCATCGCATTGCGCCCCGAACACATCTCAGCCTATCACCTTATTTATGAAGAAGGGACACCGCTGTGGGACTTGCGTGAACAACATCGGGTGGAAGAAGCCGACGAGGAACTGAGTGTCTCGCTGTTTGATATGCTGATAAACCGCCTCTCTCAGGCCGGGTATGAGCATTATGAGATTTCCAATTTCTGCCTTCCCGGATTGCACTCCCGCCACAACTCCAGCTACTGGACAGGCAAAAAATACATCGGTTGTGGAGCATCGGCCCACTCATACAACGGCGTGTCGCGCCAATGGAACGCGGCCTCGTTAGAAGACTACATACGAGGAATAGAAAACGGCGATCCGACATTTGAACTGGAGGAAGAAGACCTCTTTACGCGCTACAACGATTTTGTGATTACCCGCATCCGCACCCGTTGGGGCATGCCTCTGCCACAACTGCTCACCGATTATGGCAAGGAACTTCATGACTACTGCATGCGCATGGCATCCCCTCATCTGCAGCAAGGCACACTGGAGATAGCAGGCGATACCCTGCGGCTCACCCGCAAAGGAATCTTTATTTCAGACGGGATTATGAGCGACTTGCTTTGGGTATCGTGACTATCCCCTTTCCTGCTTACGTTTTTACCGTATCAAATGGGATTTTTTACCGTATCAATATTATTTTTTAAAGGAGCAAAAAAATTTTTTAAGGCATCAAAACCAGATTACCATAGTATCAAAAGTCTTTTCATCTCTTCTTTCACAAAATAATACAGCAAATGCCAACACAATACTACTGCATTGGCATTTGCTGTATATATTCCTATGAAACTATTATTGCTTTTTGAAAAGCGGCCTTAGCTTATAACACCTTGTTCGTAGCCGAATCGGGGAAAACCACCACCGGCTTGAAAGACTTTGCTTCCTCAAAATCCATCATGGCATAAGACATGATAATGACAATGTCGCCCACCTGCACCTTGCGTGCGGCAGCACCGTTCAAGCAGATGCAACCCGAGCCGCGTTCTCCTTTGATAATGTATGTCTCAAACCGCTCGCCGTTGTTGTTGTCCACGATGTGAACCTTTTCTCCGGCTATCAGATTGGCGGCATCCATCAGGTCTTCGTCAATCGTGATACTGCCCATATAGTTCAGGTTGGCTTCCGTCACCCGCACACAGTGCAGCTTTGATTTCAACACTTCAATCATCATAACTTTTTCCTTTGTTTCTTACAGCTTTTCCTTATACTTTATATTATCTATCAAGCGCACATCGCCACAGAACACCGTGATGCATCCCACCGCATAGTCCGTATCTTCCCAGTTGGCTATTTTCTGCAACGTAGTGCCATCCACTATTTCAAAATACTCTAGGCGCAAGCCTTCCGCCTGCTCTATCTCGGCCTCTACCATCCGCTGCGTTTCGGCTACCGAATGCGAGGAAGCAAAGATGCGGCTTGCAAACAAGGTTTTTGAAATATTCAGTGCATGCTCCCGCTCTGCGGCCGAAAGTCTGGCATTGCGGCTGCTCAAGGCCAGTCCGTCGGCCTCGCGCACAATGGGGCAACCCACAATCTTCAGTCCGCCAAAGTCCATCTGCCGCACCATTTCGCGTATGATGGCCAACTGCTGGAAGTCCTTCTCACCGAAATAAGCCCTATGCGGCTGCACTATCATAAACAACTTGCTTACTATTTGGCACACTCCGTTGAAGTGGCCGGGACGGAACTTACCTTCCATCACCGTGTCCAGCGGAGCATAGCTGAACTGCCGCGTATCGGGTTCGGGATAAATCTCTTCCACCGATGGGGCAAACACGAAAGCCGCTCCTTCTTTCCTCAAAAGTTCGCAGTCGGCTTCCAGCGTACGCGGATATTTGGCCAGATCGTTCTTATCATTAAACTGGGTAGGATTCACAAAATCGCTCACTACCACCACATCATTCTCACTGACGGCACGTTTCACCAGCGAAGCGTGTCCGGCATGCAGTGCTCCCATCGTGGGCACCAAGCCGATCGTTTTTCCCTTGCTACGCAGGGCATCAAGCTCTGTCTGAAGCTCCTTGATTGTCTGAACTAACTTCATCTCTAATCTTTATTTATTTGAGCCATATTCACTCTAAGAGGCTGCAAAGTAAACTATTATTTGGGAGATAACGAAGAAAAAAGAAGAATTTATTATCATTCATTTATTATTAATCGTTTATAATCAGCCGCTTAACAATTCATAAGGAATAATTAAACGGTAAATATGACCTCTTGAAATCATTTTTTTCTTATCTTTGCAAAATCATTATGAGCAATAAGAGTTAAGATGAAGGCAAATAAAGTTTTATTTATTACACAAGAGATTACCCCTTACGTTTCCGAATCCGAAATGGCACATATAGGACGGAATTTACCGCAAGCCATACAGGAAAAAGGCAGAGAAATCAGAACTTTTATGCCCAAGTGGGGTAATGTAAACGAACGTAGGAACCAGTTGCATGAAGTCATCCGCTTGTCCGGCATGAATCTAATCATAGACGACACGGACCATCCGCTTATTATTAAGGTGGCTTCCATACAGTCCGCACGCATGCAGGTGTACTTCATTGACAACGATGATTACTTCCAGCATCGTCTGATGGTGGCCGATGAAAACGGCAATGAATATACGGACAACGACGAACGTGCCATCTTCTATGCACGCGGCGTGTTGGAGACAGTGAAGAAGTTGCGTTGGTGTCCCGACATCATCCACTGCCAAGGATGGATGAGTACGCTCGTTCCTCTTTATATAAAGAAAGCCTACTGCGACGAGCCGTCATTCAGGGATTCGAAGGTTGTGTTCTCGCTTTTCGGTGATGAGTTTAAGAACGAGTGTACGGGGAACCTCACAGACAAGCTGATGCTGAAAGGCATTAAAAAGAACGATGTGGAAAGCATCATCAGTTCTCCGGCCAACTACGAAGAAATATGCAAGCTGGCCGTAGCCTATTCGGACGGCGTGATACAGAACAGCGAGAAGGTAAACGAGAACGTATTACGCTTCGCCCGCGAAAAAGGACTGCCGGTATTGGACTATCAGCAAGGAGATGCTTTTACGGATGCCATCAATGACTTCTACGACGAAGTGTGGGAGTCGGCTCCAAAGAAATAATCCATTTTTAAGAATATCAGGAAATGAAAATCAAATTATTATGTGTATTGTTGCTGGCGGCATTGGTGTATAGCTGCGATGATTCCACTGTGGGTATCGGAGATGGGATCATGCCTGGTGGAGATAGGATTCCTGCCAACACCGACAGCTACGAGTTCACCACACGGTCCTTGTTGGCCGATTCGGTTTATGCCCGCACCAGTACGGCCTACTTAGGACGATATACCGACGAGCAGTACGGGGGATTCAGCGCAGACTTTATGGCGCAGTTTACCTGTCCGGACGATTTCGAGATGAGTGAAGACATAACGAGCGTGAAGAGCGTAAAACTCTACCTCTTTTATGACTCCTATTTCGGCGATTCGCTTAATGCCATGCGCCTGCAAGTAGATACACTGGATAAGATTATACCTGAAAAAGACTTGAGTGTTTCTTACACAAGTATCAACCCTAAAGATTATTACAACGAAAATGCCAAACCGCTGGCAGTAAAAGCATATTCGGCATTGGGTCCTTCGGTAGATTCGGTTTATACAAGCGGACTGGTATTGCAATCCATCAAGCTGCCAAACCAGTTGGGAGAGCACCTGCTAAATAAATACAGAGAAAACAAACTCTACTTTAAAGACGCGGAAGCTTTCACAAGAAATGTACTGAAAGGTATATATGTGCGCTGCACAC
This sequence comes from Bacteroidales bacterium, assembly GCA_030523385.1. GTDB lineage: Bacteria > Bacteroidota > Bacteroidia > Bacteroidales > Bacteroidaceae > Phocaeicola. The sequence goes on from JAUNIV010000138.1 coordinate 4,921, forward strand.
ACGGCGATGGGACCATACTCTATATAAATGATATAAGACTGGCATTGGAATACAATGCCCTGACGGAAAGTTCATCGGGACAAAAAGACTCCATAGTAACCATTTCGGGATATTTTGCCGCAACCAAGGAGGTAATCCAAGCCAATCATTTCGAAAATTCAGATAGGCTGAAAGAACTGGCTGAAGAGTCCGAACACACATACTTAAAGACTCCGGCAGGCATTTTCACTGAAGCTACTTTCCCCATTGCTGATATCTACAACGAGCATAAAAAGGATACGCTGAATGGTGTAAGTGTCACCTTTACCCGTTACAACGACAAGAGCAATACAAAGTATAAGATGGATGTTCCCCAAAACCTACTTATGGTGAGGAAAAAAGACATGTACTCTTTCTTTGAAGAAAACAAAATAGCAGACAGTAAGACTTCTTTCACATGCAGCTATGGCAGCAACAACAGCTATACATTCTCTAACATAGCTCCGCTGATAACCTACTGCATAGAAGAGAGAAAGAACGGCATCATTGCTGCCGGAGGAAATCCCGACAACGAAAGTGATGCACAGAGATGGGAAGCGCAGAACCCCGACTGGAACAAGGTGGTAATCATTCCGGTAGATCTTGACATAGTAAATTCATCCAGCAGCAGCAACTCATATACCATTGCCGGTATATCAAACAGTCTGAATATGTCCAGCGCCAAGCTGAAAGGAGGAACAGACAAGTTGAAGATGCAGATATTCTATACCACTTTCTGATAGTTATCTTTTTTAGGAGCTATATAGAATCATAATTATTACAGAAGGACGAAGCGAAGAATCTTATTCAGGACTCTTCGCTTCGTCCTTCTATAATGACATATACTTGATAGGCAGTATCTTCCATCACCGGAGTTAGCGAGAGATAGCCCGACCGAATCTTCCCCTCCTCTATTTGCAAAGGATATTGTTTCCGAAACTCTTCATCTGCCCGGCATGCCTCACCATTACTGGAATAATACTCCACTACATAACGTCCTGACACTCCTTGATGCACATAACGGTCATAAAACAAACGCGACACAACTCCCATGTTCATCCGCAGGTTTATCTCCACACAAGGATGAAGCGCATACCTTCCGTCCGACAGACGGCACACCATCATATCCACTCCCAAGTAGCCTTGATATTCTTTCCCTATCGCCATTCTCAGCTCGACGGACAAGACATCACGAAGACGGTGTAGCCAAGCTATTGGCACATAATCAGCCAGTCTATTCTCTATGGCCTCATCAGCGGCCAACACATTCTCTATGTAACTACCGCGCTTATCCGTTTCAAACAAGGAGTAACCTACAAAACGAATGTTGCCATCGCCAAAGGCGTAAAACTCCATGGCAAAATCAATCACCCGTTCATAAAAAGGCTCACCAATAACGGCTTGTTGTGTACGAATCACACGCTCCACCCATTTTCTTTGAGGGAGCGGAAATATCCCACCAGCATATTGTATGCCCCGTCCGCTTCCCGACCAAGGAGCTTTCAGCACTGACGAAGGAGTATGTAAGACAAATTCCTGCACCTGCTCCACCGAATTAAATACAAAAGCATCACCCACTGTTACATCAGGTAAGAGAACGCGCAATCGGCCCAATACCCTTACTGCCGTCTGCCTCGCAGACAACCGGCGTATAGCAGCCATTTGCTCGGCCGAAGGCATAACATCACCACTTATTCCTGCCTCACGCAGACGACGAATCAGTGCAGCATTCCATCCCCAAGGAAACACCTTATTATATATAGGTGTAATTTCCGTGGTCCATCGTAC
>JAUNIV010000139.1:0-2391 GCA_030523385.1 Bacteroidales bacterium
GCAAAGATAACGGAAACCCACTTTGCCGACCGAAACTTTTGTTTCATTCTCTCTTATATTTGATACCTATTGAACTTTTAAGTGTCTTAGAATGTTATTTTTGCAGCAAATTCTACAGTGAACGGACGTATGTAGCTACCTGCCATCCATGCTCCGTTGTATTGGGCTGCATCTTCTTTATCCACCAGTTCGGCTCCGGAGATACTTCCCTTGGCTCCGGTCTGGTTCAGGAAGTTGATGACGGTTCCGCTCAGCGAGAGGTGCTTGTTTACATCCCAGTTGATTCCGCCGAAGGTTTCCCAACGTCCGTTGAAGTAATAAGCGTTCTTGATGTTGGCATACGTCTTGCTGAAGTAGCGGAAGCTGGCCCATAACTTCAGGTTCTTGGTGATGTAGTAGCTAGGGTCAAGCTCGATGAGCACCTTCGGTATTTCGGTCACGATGTTTCCGGTGGCGTCGATGCCTGCCTCTGTTCCGTCGCTGAATATCACGCTGGTTTCATACTTCTTATACTTCGGCACCTGATAAGTGAACAGGAAGTGGAAGTCGAATCCCTTGAAAGGCTTCACTACGGCGTCGGTGGTCCATCCGATGGTTTGAATGTCGTATGTCAGCGCAGAAGCCTTGATGTCGTCTTTGTTGTTCGGGTTGATGAGATTCAGCGTAGAGTTGTTGTTCGTCTTGGCAATGTAAGAGAACAAAGAAGTCAGGCTGATCCAATCGTTGTTGTAATAGATTCCGGCACGTCCCAACGGAATGGAGATTTTATCTACATTCGGCATATCGGCAGGGGCGAAGTTGGACATATTGGGTCGTTGTGTGTTGTAAGTGAAGTCGGCAGTGAAACCAAACTGACGGGTCATCTTATAAGTGGCCGCAGCGGTGAAAGCCATGTTCAGCCAATCATAGCTGTAGTAGCGCGGTGTGATAAGGGTACCGTCGGCTGCTGTAGCTCCGATGTGGTAGTTGGCGAAACGTCCCACTGCTTTGCCTTCTTCATTATATACGGCGAGGTTCTTACCTGCCAGACGCTGATATTCGAAGCGGGCACCGTAGTACACATTCCATTTGTCGGTGATGTCCCAATCGTGTGTAGCAAAGATGGCGAGCTTGTTTTCATGTCCCTTGTAATATTCGGAAGCATTTTGGTTCATATTATAATAAGGAGTATCGCCGTAATAATGTATCTGATCGGAAACTGCTCCGTAAAGTATCTGCGGATATTCTTCCACGGTGTGGTCATACATGGTGGTGCATGAAGCATAGTCCACATCGTAGTACCATTCGTTCAATCCCACGCGCCATGTCATGTTGTTGTATTGGCGAGACAATTCGGTGGTGAAGAAGAACTCATCGATGTTACCACGGTTGAAGCAAGACATGCGGCTCTGCACGTAGCCTTCATACGGAGTCATCGTGCCGTCCAGTCCTTTGGTCTTATATCCGTCGGCCAGTGTCTTTTGTTCCATTGCCATCGGAGTCTGGTAGAGGTAAGAACCCAAAGCATGGTCATACTTCATGTTTACTTTCCATTCCAGTCCGTTGTCCCATTTGTAACGGTTCAGGATGGTAAGCTGGTTGCCGCGGCTGGCGGTGGCATCATAGAGGTTGATGGATTTCATCTCGCCCGTGCGCATATCCATATATACAATGTCCGATACATTGGGCAGGTAAGAAGCCGTACCCAAACTGAATCCCGGAACTTCCTTCACGCTTCCGTCGCCCACGTAGATGAACGGTGCACCGGTGGTAGCGTTAGAAAGCCAATGGCTGTTGCTGTAGTGATAGATGGCAGAGAGTTGTCCGCGACCTTCGTTGTAGCGTTTGGTCAGGGCAAACTTATAGATTTCCGTACGGTCCTGATACTGTGCGAAACGAAGTTTGAATGAGCCCGGGTCGAAGTTCTGATACACGCTTCCGCTGTAGTACCAGTCGTTGCCCAAACTTCCGTTCAGGTTGAAGTCAAACTGTTGCTTCCCGAAGTGGTTGGTTCCGTAGTTCAGCACACCGTTGAATGCCTTCTCCTTGTCAAGTCCCAATTCGGTAAAGGAGTTGACAGCATAACCGATGTTTCCGGTCGTGATGGCAGTCTCAGATATTTTGAGCAAGCCCGTATGTCCTAAGCTGCTGTCTCCACGCCAGTGCGTATTTACATTATGAGGGTTGGTATTATATACTACAGGGATACCGTTTTCCAGTACATTTACGTCGCCACCCGGCAAACCGATGGATATTTCACGAGGTCCGTTGGCGCTGGCAGCGTTGAGCATTACGTTGCGGTTGGCCTCTTCCTTATTATTGGAAGCTACTTTAGTGGAATCCTGCTGTGCATAGCCGTGCAGGCAAGCGGCCGAAAGTAAAAGAATGACCGCACTCATCCGATTTCTTTTT
>JAUNIV010000139.1:2401-6699 GCA_030523385.1 Bacteroidales bacterium
AGCAAAGGTAGGGGGATTCTCACCGCTTATCTGAAACTTTCGTTGCTCTGAATGATATTTTTGTTGCGATGTAACAAAAGTGACAAAAGACGTAACATTGTTACTAATTGTGCGGTTTCGTCGTTATTAATCGTTCCGTGTTACGATTAGTAATCGTTCAGCATCGTCATCCGTATGTTGCAACGATAAGCAAGGCAAGACTTGACTGACAGTAGCCGATTGGCTGTTTAGAGGTTGAAATATCCATGTAGGAACATGTCCCTTTGGATTACCTTTCCTTTGTTTGGCTGCTGTTCATTATCTCCACAAAGGCTCTTGTTCCCAATTATGCGGGAAACCTAACAAATGAGTTTTTACAGATGGATGTTTTGCCAAAAGTTGCTTGAAGTCGGCAACGAAAGTATTGTCAGAAGAAATAGAGTTGAGCCAATACGCCACATAGCACAGTTGCGGATAAAGAGTTTGCTCACGAAACGAGAAATTTGCAATCCATGTGTTCGGCATACGTTCCGGCATCTTTGGCTTTATAGGAAAGACACGGTTCAACAATCTTGAGTGATGGGCACAACAATTACGAAGTACGGCCAGGCACTCCAACCAACTTCTCAAAAATTTGTGATGATTTAAACCAAACTCTCTGGCTACAGCATGCTTTGCAGCAGCATCTGAAAAATTAGAGTATAGTTTGGAGAGTGTACCCATTGAAATAACTTCCAATGTTTTCCATACAGGAGGCAGGTCTGGTTCGCTATACTTGCGAAAATGCTCAGCGATAAAATCATCGTGTGAACGAGATACCTTCTTACGAATAATGGATAAGTTTGCATCGAAACGAGCCCCATTGGTAGCATAACTTTCATTCATAAACCAAAATGCTCCAAACTCAAGGGCAAAGTGCTTGATTATTTTTGTGCGAGCGGAAACTTCTATTGTTTGGATGGCAATAAACAATAAAGCTCTAAGTTGCTTGTCAAAAGAATAAAGGTCTATAACATCAGTGAAACGACAGCCTTCTCTGAATTGATGTGTGGAGCGATCGGCTTCAAAGTGTCGCCAATAACCTGCAAGACGAAAATAACTGATGGTGTCAAGAACTTCAATGGCTTGCTCAACATCATCAATAAGCAAACCCCTTTCTTTGAGAATGTCAATTTGCTGTTCTGTAGCTATGGCTTGATGCGTATATCTAACTCCCATAAATAAAAATGTCCCGCTGGGTACGCTAATCTTACGGGAAGCGGGCGGGATTTGTTGATGCAAAATTAATAAGATATTTTCAATCCTGCAAGCAACCTGTACAGAAAAAAGCACTTTCCCGTAAAAACGTATGTTGCAACGATAAGCAAGGCGAGACTTGACAGGCATGAATAAATATGTTACTTTTGTAGCCGATTGGCGAAATGGCCTGTATTTAAAGACTTATACTATTATCTCATCTATGACACCGAAAGAGTATGACCACCCGATGGTAAGCGTAATAGTTCCCAACTACAATTATTCCCGTTACCTAAGGGAACGAATTGACTCCATATTGAGGCAGACCTATACGGATTATGAACTGATCCTGCTGGACGACGCTTCGACCGATAACAGTGCGGACATACTGATGGAATACAAAGACAATCCGCACGTCTCCCATATCATTGTCAATCGCGAAAACACCGGCAGTCCTTTCAAGCAATGGATGAAAGGCATATCCTTATCCCGCGGCAAATACATCTGGATAGCCGAAGCCGATGATTCGGCAGAGCCGGATTTCTTAGAAACATGTGTCGGACTGGCAGAGCAACATACTGACACTGCGGTATGTTATGCTGATTCCATCCTGATTGATTCGGAAGGCAAGGCAATGCGTAAAAGGTATAATCACAGGAAAGGATACGAAAAGAAAGGATTCTCCTATTTTGACGGAAAGCTCTTCGCTGAATACAACCTGTATTGGAGGAACTACATTGTAAATGCCAGCGGAGCCATCTTCAGCCGTGCTTATGCAGGCCAGCTCGCTCAGTCTCCCTTTCTATCCATGAAATATTGCGGTGACTGGCTGTTTTGGTTTGAAATGGCTATGCAGGGATGTGTAATAGAAGTCTATAAGCCATTGAACTACTTTCGCCAGCATGCACATAAGGTGACCATTTCTTCCCACAAAGAAGGCAATGGAGTGAAAGAAGACATCGTGGTAGTGGACATCATGGAACAACGATTGCCTCATCTGAGCCAATATAAGAAACGACTTCGCCACGGATTGCTGTATAAGAAGATAAAGCGGCTGAAGATTGACAAACAACAGAAGAAAGTGATCTACGATTTCTTGTCTGAGACACTGGGTTCCGGCATCTCGGATTACTACCTGGAGCGTAGAAACAAATTCCTGAAATGGTTGTTGCCTTCGCTCATCACCATGAAAAGAGAGCGGCTGCAATGAAGCATATCACCGGGCTTTGGGAAGATATGTATCCATAATATGTCCGTAGAAGGTTTTCTTTCCATCCGGTGTAACCCGTTTCAGGGACATCTTATAGGTCAGTTTATGAAAGTCATAATCTGTGCAGAACTCTTTCCATCGTTCTTCCGTATAAGGCTCGTTCAGGCATTTCTTCAATCGGCTGATGTGAGTGACAGGCAGCTCCTCTATCATATTGTGCACCGCCGGCAAATAGGAACGGGCTATAGCAAACGTATAGTCCAAAAGCAGATAATCAACCAGCCTGCTGTGGGTTTTCCAATAAAGCAGATGCATATCCAGTATAAACGAAGGAAGCAGATTGCCTTTGCCGCTTGCCAGAAAATAACTGACCCATCCGCCTCGAGATACATTGTGGGTGACAGGATGATGATGACAAGTCCAAAATTTAGTTTTCGGGTCGATGAAAGTGCTGAGTCCTTTGTCGGGAATCAGCACGGTGCTGTCTATCCAGATACCTCCATACTCTTGCAACAACATCATACGCAGAATATCCGACAGGTGCGTCATATCTATTTCTCCACGTTTATAGCGTTCCATAATATAAGCAGGAAAGGAGACATACTGCTGATAATTCTTATCTGTTATCAGTATCACCGGATGCGAACCGGCATTTCGGCATATCGAGTTGTAGCAAGCCTTGACAATGTCGGGCATGGCTTCTTGCCCTTGCCACCAACATACCCACACCGGTGAATCTTCCGCAATGGCTTTGCTGTCTGCCGAAGAGCGGTGGCGGTATTTCTCCACAGTCTGTCTGCCGCCATGCAACAAAAGATAATGCAGAATAAAAAACTGCTTGACGAATGCCGGGATTCTTTCCAACCGTTTCAAGAATAGCTTAATGGAATATCTGCTTTGTTTCATGTCTGATAATCTTTTTATGGAGTTACAAAAGTATAAAAAATTGTATCTTCATAATCATTTCATCTCTATTTTTGTTTCTTTTTTATCTTATGGGAAAATATTTTTTATCTGTCCATGCAGTCATTCCTCAATGCTTGCATTTCTTTATATGAAAAAGACATAAGAGAAGTAACACTATAAATGATTTGAGAGATGATACACATAGCACTGACTATTGACACTAAATTTACCCATTATTGTGCGGTAACCATTGCGTCTATATTGAAAAATAACTCTCCAAAGGATATTGCACTGCACATAGTTGCACAGAATCTTCCTCATAAAGACTGTTTGTTCCTGCAACAAATAGCCGAAAAGAGTGGAGCCTCTATTTTCTTTTATGATATTCCGGCTGAAAAGACCAAAGATTATAAAGTAAGATGGAAGAAAAAACGCTTGTCTGCCGTTGTCTTCTATCGGTGTCTGCTGGCTTCTACCTTGCCTGCATCCATATCGCGTGTGCTCTATCTGGATTGTGACACGCTTGTATTGGGCAATCTCAAGGAATTGTGGAATACAAACATGGACGAAGTGGCAGTGGCCGGTGTGCAGGATTTGGTTACACCCAATCCCGGTTATTTCAAAAGGTTGCAATATGACCCTTCGTTCAATTATATAAACGGAGGAGTTCTTTTGTTGAATCTGGATTATTGGCGTAAGCACAATATAGAAAGCGAGTGCCTGAAATATTACTTGCAATATCCGGACCGCGTAGTGCTTAATGACCAAGACATCCTGAACGGTTTACTCTATGACCGCAAGAAGGTAATAGACATGAAATGGAATGTACAGGATGATTTTTATCGGGTCAAAAGTTATGCGGTCTTAGCAGGAAATCTCTCTTACGAAAAGGCCATTCTTCATCCGGCCATCTTGCATTACAGCGGACGAAAAGCGTGGACCTATCATGCCATGCACCCTTTGCGCT
>JAUNIV010000140.1 GCA_030523385.1 Bacteroidales bacterium
ACAAGAACAGAAGTGGTTGTAGCCCTGCTTTGCGGCTGTTCATAATACATTTGAATATCTTCTGCTGCTATTCCCGGAATTTTCTCGATAGCCCATTTCAAAGGCTCTACGGTAGCAGTATCTTTCAAGTTTCCATCTTCCACGAAAGCATAGACCCTGTTCAACCGTGGGTCATTGGATGCAATGGCAAACCCCGATATGGTGTCTTGATGGAATTGGATATAATGAATATCCACTTGCGTAGAATCCGGTTTTTCCGTAACACCCCTTGACATGGAAGAATGCCCGGTAGAAACTGTATAAGTCTTTGTGTCATACGCATCGATCACCAAACTATTTGAACGAGTCCTTGCCTGAGGATTTACCTGATTCCGAAAATCAGTAACAAGTTTGGTTACATCTTCAGAAGTTGAGATTAAAAGTTTTGTTCTCATTACATCGTTTGTTTTAAATTTGACGATGCAAAGCTATGGCAAATCCTTTAAAGGAACAGAATAAGCGAATTGACAAATAATTGACTTTTACTTAATCTGCTATAAATCAAGTATCATTTTATCGAGCGATTCACCGCTTCCTGCCTCTCCGCTGATTTTCTTGTAAAGACGTTTACGTGCCTGCGTGATGGCAGACGGACTTACATTCAGCAGCTCAGCCATGCCCTTGTTGGGTATCTCAATCTTGATGAGCAGGCAGATGCGCAATTCCTGTGATGACAGGTTAGAATAGAAATTATAAAGACGGTCGGTGAAATGCGGGTAAGCATTATCCACCGCCGCATGAAGTTCGTTCCAATCGTCCTCGGTCAACCGGGAATGTCCTTCGCTTGCCGCTCTATGGAAACGGAGGTAAGCATCAGAGTGCTTCAAAACGGTTTCCCATATTTCGCGGTTAGCCTGCTCCACCCTTTGTTGCCTGTTTTCCAATTCCAGCATTTCTTTTTGCGACAACAAAAGCCGTCGGTTCAGTTCATCGTTCTCTTTCCCGGTCTTTTCAAGCAATTCTTTCAATTCTTTCAGCTTTTGCTCGTTTTCCCAGATGTACGCCAAGCTCCTGCGATACTGATAATCTTTGAATCGACTCATCTGCCGTTCTTGTTCTATGGCCGTCTTCTTGTTCATCCGGATGCGATGTATCCAATAAAGGGTAGCAATGATAACCAGTATCAATATTAGTATAGAAGTTATTAACCGATAATGGGAAACCGTGTTTTCCTGCATCAGCCGGATATTTTCCTGCGTGGTATGATGGTAGTCATACAACGATTGCACTTTCTTTATTGCTTCTGTCCGGGTTTGAGTATTAATGGTGTCAGACAATTCCTGTACCCGAAATGCATAATCCAGCGCCTTTTGGTAATTCTGTCTTTTTACTTCCAATCGGGTCATGCTCAAATAAGCACTATAGCGTTGGTAGATGGAACCATATACAGCAGCCTGCTTCAGGCATAGCTCTGCCGAATCCGTTTTTTCTTCCTGCAGATAGATTTCTCCTAAATTAAGCTCTACATTGTGGAAACCACCCTTCTTATACAAAGGCAATAATATTTGCTTGGCACTGTCCGGCTGCCCCATGTCAGCAAACAGGCAGCCAAGTTCACTTAATATGTCATCGGCTGACTTAGCCCTGCCGGCTTCCTGCGCGACACGAACTGCCTCCCGATAATAGGAAACAGCACTGTCCAGTTCTTGTTTGATACCATACATACGGGCAATGCCTCGTAAAGCACCGGGTATCCGCTTGACATCCTTCTGCAGGGTGTAGTAATGCAAGGATTTACGTCTGGCCTCCAAAGACTCATCGAACAGATCCTGATAGGCAAAAAGAGCGCCCAACTGCCCGTAAATCAAGCCTAACAAGGTGTTTTGTTCTGTCGTTCCCTCCACATCGACGGCATCTAAAAAGCACTCGACGGCACGGGGTGCATCGTTCATGTCGCGATACACACAGCCCTGGTAATGATAGGCCATCATCAGTTTATCGCTATCTCCATGCTTTCGATAGAAAGAGACGATGGCGTTTATCAGAGAATCGGAGGTGTGGAGAACGTATCGTTTTTCATCTGCCTGAATCGTCAGCAGCCAGTAATACATCTGTGTTCCTTTCGGCTCATAGGCAATGGAATCGCGCAACCGGGAAAGGCAGGCAAAAGCACTGTCGGGGTCAGCCTCCATACAAGCTTCGGCCTGCCGCATGGCTAAAGGATAATCTTTGTGCCGTCCGGAACAGGAAATGACCGTCATGACCACAAACAGACTGTATATAAAGACTAAGAGGTGCTTCATCTTCATTCGTTGATGTCATTCTACCAAACTAAAACAGGTTCTTCCGGCAAATAGCCGCTGCGGATGCGCCATTCCTGCGGATAAAGATTATTGGCACGATTGCCAATGTTCTTGACGAACCCCAACGGCATTCCCTGATAAGTGAGCAACACGTATCCGCGAGGTATGGAGGCATCTAACGTCACTGCTTCCTTGCGCAAATAGGCTATGGCCTGCATATAGTCCACATCGGCCTGTGCAAAGGCATCTTTGTTCAGCACCGTAGTCATGGACAGGGAGTGGGCAGGTATGAGGTCTTTGCCTTTCAGTTCGCCCACTGTCACTCCGGCATGGACGATGCGCAAAGCCTGTTGCAGACGTTCGTATGCCTGTAGATGCCGTTTGGGGAAGGCTGTCACTTCCGTGCCTTTTACTTCCCATTGGAAATCATCGGGTTGGCAGAGCCATGCTTTGGCATCCGCCGGAACTGCGGGCAAGGGTGCCTGCTTGCCCTTTTTGGGTTTGCCGCCTTTGGCTTTTGGGGGAGCAACCGAAGGGAAATATCCGCAAGGAGCCACGCTGTCTTCCTCGTCCGAAGCATGTTTCCGCAAGGCAGCGAGGAAGAATCCTTCGCCTTTGGTGCGGTGAGGCAGGAAGCGATAGACGGGAAAGTCCTCTCCTGCCAGATTGCCCGTGATGCCCCATTCGGGCGACACAGGTACTTGTAGCACATCGGCTCCCAACTCCCGGGCTATCCATGCCACGTTTTCTTCGTCCTCTTCTTTATTATAGGTACACGTACTATATATAAGCAGTCCGCCGGGCTTCAGTGCGGGCCACACATCGGTCAGTATTCTCCGCTGTCTCTGCCAGCAGACGCGCACATTGTCGATGCTCCATTCGTCCACCGCCACTGCATCCTTGCGGAACATTCCTTCGCCGGAGCAGGGCACATCGGTCAGTATCACATCGAACATATCCGTCAGTGCGGAGAAGTCCGACGGGTCATTGTTGGTCACCACCACATCCGGATTTCCCCATTTTATCAAATTCTCCGCCAATATCTGCACACGGTTTCGCATCACTTCGTTGGCCACCAGCAGGCTTCCCTCGGGCAATAGCGAACGGGCATGGGTGGACTTTCCGCCGGGAGCGGCACAAAGGTCGAGCATCACTACGGGCTGTGTGACGAATGTGCGCAACACTTGCTCCACGAACATGGAAGAGGCTTCCTGCACGTAGTAGCATCCGGCATGAAACAAGGGGTCGAATGTAAAGGCGGGACGCTGCGGCAGATAGGTGCCACACGAAGCCCAAAGCACCGGGTCGCCTGTTACTTCGCGCCGGGTCTTGGCACTATTCACACGGATGCTGACGGGGGCTTCTGCCTGCAAAGCGGCTTCCAATGCCCGGTATGTTTCATCGCCCATCAGGGCACGGGTTCTTTCTATAAATGCTGACGGTAGTTTCATAATTCCATGTTTACCCGACAAAAATACGCAGATATTTTGGGAAAATATGAAGTTTTTTTCGTCTATTTGCAACCAAACGGCAGATTCAACCCGTCTAAGTTTCAGAAAACAATAAAAAAGACATAGAAGCCATGAAACAATTACTTTTACTTTTTGCATTCCTTTGGGGGACATGCCTCAGCACTTGGGGAGAAAACATGAAACTGGTGCAATCGGCAGGAGACAGCACGCGGATGGATACGGTAGTAGTCAGCACACTGCAAGACAGTGATGACGACACCGACGAAAGCGGAATGACAACAGTGACAGCCGGCCACTTTTTTGATGACGATGATGATTGGGAGGTATCTAAAAATACCGTGGGACTCGTTGCCATCATTATATGCTGCGGACTTCCTTTCTTCGTCGTGTCACTCGCCTTGTGGTTCCGCTACAAGAACCGGCAGGCCAAATACAAACTGGCAGCCGAAGCCCTCGCAGCCGGACAGAGCATCCCGCAAGAATTGTTCAAAGACCCGAAGGCACAGAACAACCAGACGCTGAGCAAAGGCATCAAAAACATTTTCTTAGGCATCGGATTGGGTGTATTCATCTGGACGCTGACCGGAAACGGCGGACTGGCAGCCATCGGATTCCTTATCTTCTGCATGGGACTCGGACAGGTGCTTATCGCATACGCCACCGCTCCCCGCCCCTCGCACGACACCGACCCGAATGCATGCATGAAGCTGAATGAAGACGGAAGCAGAAGCATGAAGGTGGGTCCCGTCGAAATGACAATGAATGACAAGACAGGAGAGAAATACATCATAATAAACCACACAGACATATCTAACGACGAGAAAGAATGAACCGGCTCAACGACATAGCGTTGGTGGCACAGGTGGTGGTCTTCAAGAACACCCGGGCGTTTGATACTCTGGTAAAGAAGTATCAATCGCCTGTCAGGCGTTTCTTCCTGAACCAGACATTGGGCGACACGGAACTGAGCGACGACCTGGCTCAGGAGACTTTCCTGAAAGCCTACACCAACCTGGCTTCGTTCAAAAACCTGTCCAGCTTCTCGACATGGCTTTACCGCATTGCCTATAATGTCTTTTATGACTACATTCGCAGCCGGAAAGAGACATCGGGACTGGATACGTGGGAGATAGACGCTGCCTACCAGACGGAACAACGGAACGTGGGCGAACAAATGGATATTTATCGCGGACTGAGCCAACTGAAAGAAGCCGAACGAACTTGCATCACTTTATTCTATATGGAGGATTTGCCGATAGAGAAGATAGCCATGGTGACGGGGATGCCTGCGGGCACGGTCAAATCTCACTTATCACGCGGAAAAGAAAAACTTTCAACTTTCTTAAAACAGAACGGTTATGATGGAAAATGACGATAAACTGATAAAGAATTTCCTGCTTACAGGCAAACAGGAAGTGGCAGACAATGGTTTCTCAAGACAGGTAATGAGGCAACTGCCTTCATCCCGACGGGCAGAGCGGTTATCAAACCTGCTCAACGTGGCGTGTACCATCGTCTGCTTGATTTGTTTCTATGTATTCGACGGAGTGGAAGTGCTTTGGCAAACAGTCAAGGAACTGCTTGCCTTGCAGACTTACCAACTGATTACGCAGACCAATCTCCAGACTCTGCTCATTGCTTTCATTGTACTGGCCGGATTGGGAGTGCAACGGGCATGGAGTCTGAAATAAGTGGTCAGAGCGTTCCCTGCTTCAGCTGTTCCACGAAATCATTGATGCGGTTCAACTGTTTCGGGATGTCAATGTTCTGCGGACAGTGGGGCACACACTGGTTGCAACCGATGCAGTGGTCGGCCTGACGCAGACGAGGCACGGAACGGTCGTAACCAATAAGGAATGCACGCCGCGCTTCGCGGTAGTTCTCAGACTGACGGCCGGCCGGCACATTGCCTTCGTTCACGCATTTGTTGTAATGCAGCAGAATGCCCGGGATGTCCAATCCGTAAGGACACGGCATGCAATACTTACAGTCGTTGCACGGGATAGTGGGATAGCGCATCATCAGGTCGGCCGTCTCATACAGGAAAGCAACCTCCTTCTCCGTCAGCGGTTGCAGCGGACAATAAGAGCGCAGATTGTCTTGCAAATGTTCCATGTAAGTCATGCCGCTCAGCACAGTGAGTACACCGGGGAAAGTGCCGGCATAACGGAACGCCCACGAAGCCACACTCAATTCCGGCTCGCGTTGTTTGAGCCGCGCCGCTATATGGTCGTGCACCTTAGACAGGCGTCCGCCCAACAGGGGTTCCATGATAACTGCCGGTATGCCCCGCTTCTCCAGTTCGCCATACAGATATTCGGCATCCGTATTGCGGGGATTGATTTCCTTGGCATGTTTCCAATCCAAATAATTGAGCTGAATCTGCACAAAGTCCCACTTGTAACGGTCGTGCTCTGCCAGCAGATGGTCGAACACCGCTATATCGCCGTGATAAGAGAAGCCCAAATTGCGGATACGTCCCGCCTCGCGTTCGGCCAGCAGGAAGTCGAGCATGCCATTGTCTATGTATCGGGCGTTGAAATCGGTCATGCCATTCCCCATTCCTATACCATGCAGCAGCATATAGTCTATATAATCCACCTGCAACTCCTTGAACGAATTGCGATACATGGCCATGGAAGCCTCGCGGCTCCACGTAGAGGCAGAGAAGTTAGACAGTTTGGTGGCTATGAAATATTTTTCGCGCGGATGACGCTTCAAGGCGATGCCCGTCACCCTTTCCGACAAGCCCTTGCAATAGGCCGGAGACGTATCAAAGTAATTCACCCCATGTTCTATGGCCGTATCTACCAGCCTGTTCACCATCTCCTGACCTTGTTTCCTCGGCGGTTTTCTTCGCTGCCTTGCGGGTATTCTCGGCGGCTTT
>JAUNIV010000141.1 GCA_030523385.1 Bacteroidales bacterium
TTGATTCAGCACCTGCACCCGGTTGGGAAACATGGATAGACATGCTTGAACACGATGAATCATGGAAAAAACTCATGGACAGACGCAGCCGTCTGAGGGGATATTTCCTTGCCCTCTACAATCGTGTCGTGGTTATCTTTAAGGATCACGTCAGGGGCATGGGTAAGGAGCATACTATTCGCAGCCTGAACGATGCCAAACGCTACTTCTTCTGCTTTGTCGATCCGGAAAGTTATACCGGTAAACGCTTTTATGTCCGGATGCAGGACGAGATAAAGTACTGGAGGCAAGATTACATACACGAGGAATACAACCCCTATACCGGTAAGCGGAGCTATTGGGGAGGCACCCCCATCCCTGCCGATGCGCCTCCACGTCCGCATGACCGTGCAAAGTGGGACGACGAAACGGCAAGCTGGCAGTAAGCAGGTGCGGATTTCACAGTATCAAATGGTAGATTTCACCCTTTAAAAATTTGGTTTGACCCCTTAAAAAAATTTTTTCGTCCTATCAAATCTGATTGAAGAAAGCGGGTAAGAATTGGCAAGGATGGAGGAAGCGTAAAACATCGAATATTAATTTATCCGATGCTTTTTCCTGCCATGTCATTTCTTTATCGTATCTTTGTTCATCATAACAAATATAGAGAACACTTATGGCAACACCCAAAGGAATCCCTTACGGCATGTCCAACTTTACCGACGTGCGCGACCAGAACTGTTACTACGTGGACAAAACACGCTACATACCCACGTTGGAAGAGGAGTCGCACTATCTCATTTTCGTTCGTCCGCGCCGTTTCGGTAAGAGTTTGTTTCTCTCTATGCTGCGTGCTTATTACGATGTGTCCGTTAAGGACAAATTCCATCAGTGGTTCGACGGGCTTTGGATAGGAGAGCATCCTACGCCCTTGCAAGGAACCTATCAGGTGCTTTATTTGGACTTCTCTAAAATAGGTGGAAACATTGACGAGTTGCCGAGGCGGTTTGATGAATACAGCGCAGTGCAGTTGGATGGTTTCCTCAACCGTTATGAGTCGTTCTACAGCGAAAACTTTATCAGGCGGTTCCGAAGTGCCGGACAAGGCATTGAGAAGCTGCACATATTAGATGCAGAAGCCAAACGCATGGGGTATCTTCTCTATTTGATTATAGATGAATATGACAACTTTACGAATGTGGTACTGAACGAATTGGGCAATGAGGCATATCGTTCCATTACCCATGCCAGCGGTTTTTACCGCGATGCCTTCAAGAACTACAAAGGTATGTTCGATCGTATTTTCATGATAGGCGTAAGTCCCGTCACACTGGACGATCTGACCAGCGGCTTCAACATTGGTTGGAACATCAGCACAGCCCCGCATTTCAATATGTTGCTTGGTTTTTCGGAGGAAGATGTACGTGAGATGTTCAGTTACTATCAAGAGGTGGGCAAGCTGACAGGAGACATAGATTCAATGATACAAGAAATGAAGCCGTGGTATAACAACTATTGTTTTGCCAGTCAGAGCCTGAACACTGATCCGAAGATGTTTAATAGCGACATGGTGCTCTACTATCTGCGTCATCGGATATTGTCTGGTAAATCTCCGAAGCAGATGATTGACCCTAATACCCGTACGGACTACAACAAGATGAAACGCCTCATTCGTTTAGATAAGTTGGACGGTGACCGCAAGGGAGTCATTCGCAAAATAGCGGAGGAAGGACGTATCATCACCTCGCTCTATGAATCTTTCTCGGCCGACCGCCTGACCAAACCGGAAATTTTCCCCAGCTTGCTGTTCTATTATGGCATGCTGACCATCATCGGTTCACGTGGCGATCGTACTATTTTAGGCATCCCGAACAACAATGTCCGCAAGCAATATTATGAATATATGCTGGAAGAATACCAGTCAAAGGAAGAAATAGACTTCAACGATTTGAAAGACCGATACGATGCTATGGCTTTCGACGGTCAGTGGCAGGATGCTTTGGAGTTCATCGCCACTGCCTATCGCAACAACTCTTCCGTGCGAAGCGGCATCGAGGGCGAACGAAACCTTCAGGGCTTCTTCACGGCTTATCTCAGTATCAACGCCTATTACCTGACTGCCCCCGAAGTGGAACTGAACCATGGTTTCTGCGACTTGTTTCTGATGGCCGACCGCATGCGCTACCCCGAAGTGGAGCACAGCTATATCCTGGAGTTGAAATACCTGCCCCGCGACAAGTTCGAGGCGCGTGCCGAAGCTCAGTGGAAGGAAGCCGTGCAGCAAATTCACCGATATGCCGAAGGTTCTCGTGTACAGCAGCTATGTCGCGAAACACAGTTGCACTGCATCATCATGCAATTCAATGGGTGGGAACTGGCCAGAATGGAAGAAGTATAAAACAGTAGTACAAAAATAAAAGCTATCGGCTCCCTTATTTCTCGCATAAAAATACTACCTTTGCAGCCAAATATATAAGATAGGTATGCAAGACATTAGAAACATTGCTATCATCGCCCACGTGGACCACGGAAAAACGACACTCGTGGACAAGATGATGTTGGCGGGACACCTGTTCCGCAACGACCAGACAAACGGTGAGCTGGTATTGGATAACAATGATTTGGAACGCGAAAGAGGAATAACCATTCTCTCCAAAAACGTTTCAATCAATTACAAAGGAACTAAAATAAATATCATTGATACGCCGGGGCACGCTGACTTCGGCGGAGAGGTGGAACGTGTGCTCAACATGGCAGACGGATGCATCCTTTTGGTCGATGCCTTCGAAGGACCGATGCCGCAGACGCGCTTCGTGTTGCAGAAAGCGCTGCAAATAGGACTGAAACCCATTGTGGTAGTGAATAAGGTGGATAAGCCCAACTGCCGCCCCGAAGAAGTGTACGAGATGGTGTTCGACCTGATGTTCAGCCTCAACGCTACGGAAGACCAGCTGGACTTCCCCGTGATATATGGTTCGGCCAAAAACAACTGGATGGGAACCGACTGGAAAACTCCGACGGACAACATCACGCCTTTGCTGGATTGCATCATAGAAAACATTCCGGCGCCGAAGCAGCTGGAAGGTACTCCGCAGATGCTTATCACCTCATTGGACTATTCATCTTACACCGGCCGAATTGCCGTGGGACGTGTTCACCGGGGAACGCTGAAAGAAGGCATGAACATTACTCTGGTAAAGCGTGACGGCACACAAGTAAAATCGAAAATCAAGGAACTGCATACGTTTGAAGGATTGGGACGCAAGAAAGTGGAAGCCGTTTCGTCCGGAGATATTTGCGCCATCGTGGGCGTGGAAGGATTTGAGATAGGCGACACCATCTGTGACTTTGAAAATCCGGAGCCGCTGCCTCCTATCGCCATCGACGAGCCTACCATGAGCATGCTCTTCACCATCAATGATTCTCCTTTCTTCGGTAAGGAAGGTAAGTTTGTGACTTCCCGCCACATCCACGACCGACTGATGAAGGAACTGGACAAGAACCTGGCTTTGCGTGTGCGCAAAAGCGAACTGGAGGATGGCAAATGGATTGTTTCGGGACGAGGCGTATTGCATTTGTCCGTACTCATCGAGACTATGCGCCGCGAAGGTTATGAACTTCAGGTGGGACAGCCGCAGGTTATCTTCAAGGAAATAGACGGAGTGAAATGCGAGCCTATCGAGGAACTGACCATCAGCGTGCCCGAAGAATATTCCAGCAAGATGATAGACATGGTCACTCGCCGCAAGGGTGAAATGACTTCGATGGAAACACAAGGCGACCGTGTGAACATTGAGTTCGACATGCCTTCACGTGGTATCATCGGTCTGCGTACCAATGTGCTGACCGCTTCGGCGGGCGAAGCCATCATGGCACACCGGTTCAAGGAATACCAGCCTTACAAGGGTGACATAGACCGCCGCACAAATGGTTCGATGATTGCCATGGAAAGCGGAACGGCCTTTGCATACGCCATAGACAAGCTGCAAGACCGTGGCAAGTTCTTCATCTACCCGCAGGAAGAAGTGTACGCCGGACAGGTAGTAGGCGAACACGTGCATGAGAATGACTTGGTTATCAACGTTACCAAATCGAAGAAGCTGACCAACATGCGTGCATCAGGTTCGGACGAAAAGGCACGTATCATTCCGCCGGTGGTATTCTCATTGGAAGAGGCACTGGAATATATCAAGGAAGATGAATACGTGGAAGTGACACCGAAAAGCATGCGTATGCGCAAGGTGATTCTGGATGAAATCGAACGAAAGAGAGCGAATAGAAATTAAGGACTTCCATCAGAAATAAAAGGTGTGCCAATCATCAGGATGAATGACTTGGCACACCTTTCTGTTTGTAAAAGCCGGCAATGCACTAAACCGGACTTATTCCAGCTTGATTGTCTTGGTCCTTACCCGGCGAAGGATGTTTTGCATCTCATATACCTTGTCCGGATATTGCGATGCCACATTGTCTTTTTCATCTATCGCCTTTGTCATATCATACAACTGGGGAGTGCTCAAGTTGCCTGTTTCAATCTTCGGACCCCACGGTATCATCTTCGGGCCATCGTTGGGCTCGATATACTTCCACTCTTTGGTCCGCACGGACAAAGTATGATTAGAAGCCTGCTCAATGATCCACGGACGGTCGGCATCATCCGTGCCCAACAGGTTAGCTATCCGATTATAGCTGTCGGGAGCACTTCCTTTGGGAAACCGGGCATCTACCAAAGCGCCCAAAGAAGCCATCCAGTCTATTTGCGACATCAATACATCCGACTCAACACCGCCTTTCACTTTCTTCGGCCAGCTCACAATGGCAGGAACAGCCGTACCGCCTTCAAAAGCGCTGTACTTGTTTCCTCTCCACGGACCGGCAGGACTGTGTCCGTTCAGCAGTTCTTCGGCTTTGTCATCATAACCGTCGTCCACTACAGGACCGTTGTCACTACTGAGAATGATCAAAGTGTTTTCCGTCAAGCCCCATTTGTCCAATGCATCCATAATCTGTCCTACAGACCAGTCAAACTGAACAATGGCGGCGCCACGCACTCCCATCGGATTCTTTCCACGAAAACGGTCGTGCGGGAAACGGGGTACGTGCACATCGTTGGTTGCAAAATACATAAAGAAAGGCTCGTCCTTATGCTGTGCAATAAAATCAATGGCATGTGCCGTGATGGAATCGGCTATATTCTCGTCTTTCCACAAAGCCTTTCCCCCACCCTTCATGAAGCCTATCCGGCCAATGCCATTCACAATGGCCATGTCGTGTCCGTGGCTCGACTTCTGATTGTACAGCAACTCCGGATTGTCTTTACCGGTAGGCTCTCCGGGGAAGTTCCGGATATAACTTACCTCAATGGGTGCGGAAGGGTCATAATTGGCCACCTTTCCGTTCTCAATGAACACACAAGGCACCCGGTCGGCAGTTGCAGCCATGATATAATGGTAATCAAAACCCAAATCGCCTAAAGACGCCGGGAGCGGCGCATTCCAGTCTTGTTGTCCGGTCTTGTCTCCCAATCCCAAATGCCATTTACCGATGGCACAAGTGGCATATCCGGCACTCTTGAACATGTCTGCCATGGTATATTGCTCCGGACGGATAATCATTCCGGCATCGCCGGCAGCTACGTCGGTATCCGGACGGCGCCAGGCATACTCACCGGTCAATAAAGCATAGCGGGAAGGAGTACTGGTAGATGCAATGGCATGAGTATCCGTAAAGCGGATGCCCCGATTGGCAAGTCGATTCACATTGGGTGTCTGCACATTCTTTGCCCCATAACACTCCAAATCGCCATAGCCCAAATCATCCGCCAGAATAATGATGACGTTGGGCTGCTCACGGTCGGCCACCTTATTATCCTTCGCGGTCTTGGCTTCTGCCGCCAATACAGATCCAAGCAAAGGAGCAAAAGTAAAAGTCAGGTAACGGCTTCTCATTCTACGAACTTCACTTTGGCAGTTTCACGTGGTTTGGCAGCCGGTGCTTCGTCCGGATAACCCACAGCAATGGCATACAGCAACTCATAATCATCGGGAATATCCAACTTAGCTACGTATGGAGCAGCATTGGCATCCGACTTCATGAAGTAAACCGGACCGCCCAAGCAGCAAGTTCCCAATCCTAAAGACTGTGCAGCCAGCATCATGTTTTCGCCCAACAAGCCGCAGTCAAACTGTCCGGAGCCATCCTTCGGAGAAGCGATGAAGATAACAGCCGACGCATTGCGGAACATGTTTTTGAAGTTCGGATCTTCTGTGGCTTTTGCATTGGCTTTCTTATATTCCTCAGTAATACCGTTGATAAAGTCGGCATTATCCACTACGCGCACTTCCCACGGCTGCTTGTTCATGCCGCTCGGCGCATTGATACCACACTCCACTATTTGCTGCAACTTCTCGCGTTCCACCGGCTGGTCGGTATATTTGCGGATGCTGCGACGCGCCATAATGGTTTCTATTACTACATTCTTCCGATCCTGGGCAGCCTCTTCAGCACCTGCCTCTTTCTGCGATCCTTGTGGTGCACAACTGCATAATGCCAGCAGTCCGGCACCTAAAAACATCATTTTCAGTGATTTCATTTGCTATAAGTATTTCCTTAATTCCGCAACATAATTGATAATTGTTTTATAAGTTCCTGGGCAAC
>JAUNIV010000142.1 GCA_030523385.1 Bacteroidales bacterium
TGGCCAATGCCGTACCCGCCACGTAAATGGTGGTGAAGAGCTTGTTCTGCTTCACCAAATTCCAGGCTTGTTTCAAATAAAGTGTCAACATATAAATGAAGAATTAAGAATGATGAATGAAGAATTTTTTTATTCGTAGTGCAGGGCTTCTGCGGGATGTAGCTTCATGGCACGGCGTGCAGGCAACCAGGTACCGATGGCAATCATCAGCGCCATGAGCAGGAACGAGCCTCCCAATCCGATGACAAGCCTCCACCAAGTGAATGGCAGGTTGTCCAAATCGGGCAGTTCCATGTGCCACACGTTGAGGATGAACACTGCCACCAAGGGCAACACTCCGGTGAGCAGCAGCCAGCCTTCTGCCGTGAGCCACCATCCCACTTGCCGGCGGGTGCTTCCCAAGGCCATGCGCAACCCGGTTTCGGCACGCCGTTGCTGTACGCGGAGCCAGAAGGTGCCCGTCACTCCGAAGAACACATTCATCAGGATAAAGAGGGCGATGAGGATGCGAATACCTAATTGCTGCCAGTTATATCTCAATCTGTTGTCGCGGTAATTACCCCAACTCTCCGCACCGCTCACATAGAGGTTTCCTTCTGACAACTGTTCGCCCATACGGGTCAGGAAAGCATTCATCTCTTCCTGTGTCATCTCCTTCTTCATACGGACAGAAACTTCGGCCGAAGGGGCACTCACGTAGTCCACAAACTCTGCCACTTCCTTTTCGCTCAACGTATAGAAAAAGGCAGGTGTCGGCTTGACGAAATCATTCTCGCGCACCTGTGTAGTGACGGCCAGCACCTTCACCCATTCGGTATCGCCCGGACCTCCGCACACTTCACGCCCCACGGCTGAGGCACCGTCCCAAAACTCTTCCTCCATTTCAGGCGTCACGATGTAGCCGCCACCACCTGGAAACTGAGAGAGGTCTTCGCCGCCCTTGCCTTGCATACGAAATACTCGATAATATTCCTTCGATACCTGATAGCGATGGAAAACACGGTTCTTGAACACAGCCGTATCGCCGTCGCAAGGCATCAGGCTGCTCCACGAATTGCCCGGAGAGTAAGGCGATGACCAGAAAGCCACACATGCCTCTTCCACCTCAGGGGCACGGCGCAAGCGGTTGAGGATGCGGTCAAGCCCTTCGCCGTCACCCACCTGCCGGGTGGTGTCTGCCACATATTCGGGCGCACCGGGTGCGTAGTGGTCGAACGAAAGTCGCCAGCAATTTTCCACATCATAGCCCAACGGGCGGGTATAGGAATAAAACTTCACCACAAAGTTGTCGGCTATCATCCACAAGCCGATGAGTACAAGCAACAATTCGGCATAAATCCAACCGTTCTGCTTGCGTTGGTTCCATATCATTGTAAAAAGATGTCGTACCATAGTAATTTAATGAAGAATTAAGAATGATGAATGATGAATTTATTCCATGTCGTGCAAGGCATGTACAATGGGTGTGTGGGCGGCACGCCACGCCGGTATGCCCGCACTCAGCAGGTTGAGCAACAGGGTGAAGAAGAACGCCGAAAACACTGTAAACGGATTGAGCAACATGCCTACGGTCAGTTCCGTAGTGGCAGACACCAAAAAGGATTTGCAGACGGACAGGATGACAAATGAAAAAGCCAATCCAATCACTCCGCCTATGCAGGAGACAAGCAGATTCTCGCACAACACCTGCCATACTAACGAACCGGAATGTGCACCGAAAGCCTTGCGCACCCCTATTTCCGGGCGGCGTTTGCGAAACTGCGTCAGCGTGATGCCGATGATGTTCAGCGCAGGGAGCAGCAACAGAAAAGCAATCAGTCCACCTGCATTCTTCATCCAACCAGCCAGGTCGGGTTCGCTCCAGCCATCGGCCCCAATCACCCGCTCCCATTGCGAGAAGGGTGATTGAACGAAATTCACTTCCGTCTTTTCGGGCAAGGAGGCATTGAAAGCAACAACGGTTTTCTGCATTTCGGCACGAATGGCCTCAAAATCATTGGAAGAGTGTGCCAGAATAATCACCTGAAAAGGTCCGGTGCAATCGGCATAATCGGGATTGGGCACATCCAGTCCTTGCAAGGAAGTATAGGGTACCCACACATCGCCGTAAGCATTGTCGGCTGCTTTGGTCACATCCTTCACCACTCCACACACGGTGTATTCCTGCGAACTGATGCGGAACGTGCGCCCCACGGCATTCACCGTGCCGAACAGGTCACGAGCCACCTTTTCGCTCACGACTGCACGGGTCAGTCCGGATTGCCAATCGCTTTCCGCGAATGGAGTGCCGCTCAAAAAGGAAAAACGGAACACCTGCCAGAATGCGGCATCGGTAGCCTTCACCGCATATTTGTTGAATTGCCGCTGATTGGGCAGATTGAGCGATACCGTGACGGAGGCTATCGCCGTAACCGCTTCGGGGATGGAAAGCCGATAGAAGCATTCCTTTACCACCCGCGAGCCCATCCATCCACGGTTTCTGGATTGTGGGGAATCTACCTGCGTGGATGTGACATACAGGCAACGGAAACGGTTCACTTCGGGCGCATAGTTGCCGAAGTTCACCTGATGAATCAGTATAATCTGCATCACGGCGGCCACACTCAGTGCCGTGCCTGCAATAGAAAGTCCGCTTACAAGCCTGTTCTCCTTCAGGAGATGCCAGGCTTGCTTCAAATAAAGTTTTATCATAAAATGAGAACGAATTAAAAATCAGAAAAATATTCTATGTTTATGTTGTAGCTGTTCTTATTTCACTTTCAGCTTGTTCTTATTCTTGTAATTGCTCATGTCGCTCACCACGACTTTGTCTCCGGGCTTCAAACCACTCACTACCTCTACGAACTCGAAGTTAGAGTCGCCCAACTGCACCTTGCGTTTCACTATCTCGTTTTCTCCGTCCATCACGAAGAGTTCATATTCGCCCCTTCCCACATAGTAGGAAGCATTGGCCAGACGCATCACGCCTTCTTTCACGGCATTCATCACATAGACATCGGTTTTCAGTCCCGAACGCAAGCGACGGTTGTTGTCTTCGTTGAGCTGCACCGTAAAAGAAATCACGCCGTTCTTGCTCAGCGGAGTCACACTGCTCACCGTGCCTTCCAGTTTCTCACTGCCTATCTTCACCACGGCTCGTCCTCCGGCAGCTACGCGATCTCCATACGTATCGGCTATCTCACCTTCCACCTTAAAGTGGCTCAAGTCTGAGATGACTGCCACCTGTGTGCCCTGCGGCACCTGTGCGCCCACCTGATTATTAATATAAGTAAGAATCGCCTTGCGCGGAGAGCGTATCTGCGCATCGTCCAATGTACGCTTCATTTCGGCCAGGCTCTTGATAAAGATGTTAAATTCAAGCTCCTTTACCTTCAGGTCGGCTGCCTTCACTTCGGTCTCGTTGGCATATTGCTGACGAAGTTGTTCCAGTTCCAGTTTGCCGGTATTGTAGTTCAGTTCTGCCTGACGCACCTTGTCCGTAGTGCCGGAGCCAAGACTATCCAAATAGCGTTCGTTGCGCAACTCCACTTCCATGCGGTTCAGCTTCATGGCGGCTATCTTTACCTTCATGGACAAGTCGCTCAAGTATGTATTGTTGTTTACCTTGAGCTGCTCCAACTGATAACGCCTCATCTGCTCTTCGTCCAACAGTTTCTTGTATTCGGTTTCGGTGCTCTGCAAGTCCAGCTTCAGGATGGGCGTACCCACATCCACACTGTCACCGCCCTTGCGATACACTTCCACGATTCGCGTATTGATGGGCGAGTTGATGATTTCCTCGAATGCCGGTACCACCTTGCCCGATGCACTCACGCTCACCTCTATCGTCCCATTGTCCACCTCCGAAAAGACCAGGTCCTTACGGTTCACACTGCTACGCATAAACGATATCAGTACGGCTATGCACACCACGGCTGCCGCTCCCATCGCTCCGTATTTCATCAATTTCTGCTTGCGTTCTTTGTCACGCACTTCTTTCGGAATTTCTCTATCCATATCTTATGATTATTTTATTATTTACTTTTTTCGATAACAGAGAAACAACATCCGTGCCAAAACACCAAACCACTGATAACCAACGTAGAGGCAAAAAGAAAGGGTGTCCGATATCGGACACCCTGTACGATTTTACAATCTTTTTCCGTTCATTTCCTATCGCAACCGCAATATGTCGCCCACCTTCGGTGACGGGTCTTCCGGCTTCATCCGGTTCATCTTATAAAGATTCTTCAGACGGATGCCATACTTCTGCGAAATGGAGTACATGGAATCTCCCGACTTCACCACATGGATGATGTGCTCCTTATCAGCCCGGCGGTGCTTCTTGTCTAAATAGATAATGTCGCCCGGCTTTATCACGTAGCCTTTATAGAGGTCGTTATACTTTCTTATCTTCCGGCTGCTGATGTCGAACTCCTTGCCTATCTTCTTGAATGTGTCTCCCTGACGAGCCACAACGTACAACAGGTCATTGGCCAGATAGGGCTGGTGCGGATTGGGAAATTCCTTCATCCATTGGATGCCGCTCTTCGTATCATACTTATGCAAGTCATACAGTTCGATAATGTCTATCAGCCGATAAGCATACCGGGGGTCGGTGGCATAGCCGGCTTTCTTCAGTCCGTGCGCCCATCCCTTATAATCGGTAATCTTCAGTTTGAACAAAGAAGCATAACGCGGACGGTTCCGCAAGAATTTGGAATGGTCTTCGTAGGATTCCTTCACGTGCTTGTAGGCACGGAAACATTCATTGGGTGCATCGTCGGTATGCCTCACCGTGCGCCCCGTCCAATCTCCTCCGCACTTGATTCCGAAGTGGTTGTTCGATTTGCGGGCAAGCGTGCTTCTCCCCGCCCCCGACTCAAGCAATCCTTGTGCCAAAGTAATACTGGCCGGAATGTGGTAACGCTTCATTTCGTCCACCGCCAGCTTGTTGTACTTCCTGATGTATTCTTCGTACTGGCTGTTCCGTTTCTGCGCCGGTAGCGCAAGGCAGCACAAACAGCACAGCAAGACTGCCACCACCCGTTTTACTATATCATGCTTCATGCAACTCTGATTTTTAAGCACCCAATAATTACGGTCTTTTTATTTAATCCAATGTAGGGGCGGACCCATGTGTCCGCCCCTACAATAAAAACATGTCTTATTTCTCTTTACTCAAACTCCAAAAGCCCGAAAAATTCAGGACGATGGAAATCAGGAGTATCTGTCTTTATCGGATTCCACGACAGGAAATGCGGAGTCTGCAACTCGTCGCCACATTTATAGAAGTTTGCCCTCACCTGCACCCCGTCCAACGAGCGAATGTTATGCTTGAAGAATACGGAATACGGAACCACCAAAACCAACTGCCAGGTGCATTCGCCCACCCTTTCCTCGAAAGTGGTGCGCCCATAAGTACACCAGCGTACAACGTCCCTCATCACCTCGCAAGGCGCAAGTTCTCTTCCTTCACGTTGCGTGCCGGCACCCAGCAACACGGTTCCCACACAGTTACATTCCAAATTGTAATAGATGTCATCGCCGCCGGGCATGCAGAAGAATTCCACACAAGAATCAGTCCACACCTTATCATTGTCTTCACTGTAACGCGCACGCACACTGGCTTCGGTCACCTCGTAGTGCAACAAAATGGCTTTATCGGTATGAGCAATACGGAAACGCACTTTGGGGCGATAAGGATAATCAGCCCAATTGACGTTACTCACCGAATGCCATTCCACACCCTCACGATCCATCAATGCCGGAACAAAATCGGCATAAAAATAATGTCCATCGTAGGTCTTTATTTTCTTTACTTCCATGATAACGGGATTTTTAAGATTAAGTTTCATGCACACAAAAGTAAGTAAAATCAATCATACCTCAAAGCCTATCGCCCACATTATCTATTTTTAGGGTCTTGCATTCCGCTTTCCGTCAGTCATTCTTCGGGGTGCCTTGCCATCTTTACCGCGAGAAGTCTCCATGCTATAAACCTTCTGCACTTGCTTCGGCGAAAGAAACTTACGGAATTCATCGTAATACTTCTCGCGTACATCCAGCACCTTGCGTTCGCGTGCGAAACGCTCCTTCATGGCTTGCTCAACTTCGGCATCCGTGGGCAAAGACTTCACTTCGGGCTTCTGCGACGCTTCCGAAGAGCCGGACGGAGCTTGTTTCTTTCCTTTTTCATGGCGGGCAGTTCCGAGGGCTTCTCCCAACTCATTCATGTAATTCTTATAGACCGACTCAAATTGAGCAGCTGTGGCATCGTCCAGTGCCAGTTCGCGAACGATTCTGTTGCACTGCATGGCCTGCATCTGTTCTTTGTTCATCGGCTTGCGTTCGGATTTGGCTTTCGGCCCATCCTGTGCCCATACCATAGTCTGAGTACCCATCAACAATGCTATCGCTATCATAAAAAACTTTCTTGCTTTCATAATTTCTACCTTTTTAAATTTAATAATCTGTTTCTTGTTTCTAAGCGCTTATATCCGTTAGAGGCAGAAAAAAGCAAAAGGTTCAAACGCGGGAGGGCGTATTTTGCATTCTTTAGGGCTTCTTTAAGAATTGCAAAGGAAAAGGACGGACAACGGAAAAATTTCATCCTTTAAGGCAGGAAATTTGATGCCTTAATATGCCCGAT